>CAZNED010000015.1:0-2597 GCA_964572275.1 uncultured Candidatus Saccharibacteria bacterium | reverse complement strand
AAAAGTTTTCAATACGTTCGCACTATTATTCATGGATTTACGACTCAAGGAGTAAATACACGGGAAAGAATCGTTCTCCAGAACATTTCACCACTATATTGATTTTTGGCCTTCTCATATCCTTTCATCGAAATTTCCATACGTTCGTTATCGTGCTCAAGATAGTATCTTGTTTTTTCAACAAGATCTGACTCATTCGCAAAGGGTACAAAATCTACCATTGGTTCAAACCACTTTTCGGTTTCGGGGTTATTTGCTTCCATGAGCAATGCCCCACAAAGTGTCGCCTCGTAAATGCGGGCTTTACTTTGAACTTTATCTAGAGATCCACAAAAATTAAGTGCAATTTTGGATCGCATATAGGTCTCAGCATACTGTGAAATTGAAAGTGGATTTTCAGACCGGCCTCCAGCTTGGTATACTTCAAGGCCATTTGTTCTCAGGGCTTGAATCCCTCTAAGCCTATCGGGATAATTTTTTATGCCGCCAATAAAGCTAATATCAATATCTCTTTCCCTGTTAGGATTATAAAATAATCGTGGATCTTGCGGTACCCAAAGAGGCAAATATTTTTCTTCATGTTGAGTAATCTCAAGATAGGCAGTTGTAGAATCCCACACTACGTTAAGTGTTATGAAGGGTAATAGAGATTCTGCCATTGCCATAATGAAAGGTCGCACGGAATCAGACCATATAGCCACTATCGGGATATTCATTGTTGAATGAATAATGTTGAGTGTTTCCATTCTAGGATTATGTTTTGGGTTACCGTTACAAACCCATCCCAATACAATTAAATCCGGTTTGGAATTTATCAATAGCTTAAGTAGCGTGGCATCGCCAGATCGGTGATGGCGATAGTAAAATTCATCAAAGTGAAATTGGTTTTGAGTCATCAGTCCAGATGCTTCAAGAGATCCAAAAAGGTAATGTTCGTAGCTTGTAATTCCAAGTTCGGGGTGACTATCAAACCACTTCTCTGTTATAAATAATACATGCGGCTTTGTTCTTAAAGGTGCCACCATATTAGTAGTTTCTGATTCATTAAAGGAAACAGTATTTTTTAGTAATCGTTTGTACTGATACTTTACAATGTAAGAATCAAGTTTTTGACGAAAGTTGCTCTTTTTATTTTTTATGAAGTAACGAATATCTTTTAATATTTCCAACATAGCTACCCAATATTTATGATGAATTGTTAAGCCTTGTCTACTGGTAGTATTATTACATATCTAATCTAAATAAGAGCTTTTCTCTTTGTGCAACTTCTAAGGATTTAATCAAAATTTTTATTATACCATATAATCTATTGAGAATATAAGACGTTATCGGGGGAAGTTTTTGATGCAATTTAAACAAGATGATTTTTACATATTTCCTTTACATAGTTTCTTCCATACTTACGCTTACTTTCTAAAAATGGAGTCTCCTCCCAAATCTGATTTTTTTATCCAGGTTAAAACATCATTTCGTGACACTAAATTGCTATCTTTACCGATAGTATAAGCTTTATATCCATGAGACCAAAATTTCTCGAATGTTTTGATAAAGTTTGGGTTTAGTCCTTCAGGATGATTCCCTGAGAGAACAATCTCAGTCATCCATACCGAATCAGGAAAAGCGGCAAGTATTTTGTCAACGCCTTTCAGCATCTCATATTCGGCGCCTTCCACATCAACCTTAATTAAAAGTTTCTCATCAACGAATCTATCACCAATTATAATGTCTAATGTAGACAAAGGTACCATTCTCTTCTTAGTTGAAATGTCTGCCCAATCCTGAATCAATGATGCGGCAGTCCCCGGACCAAACAATGTAGCCAAACCTGGATTAGCGGCCAATCCAACTGGAAACACTTCTGCATCATAATACCCATTTATTTCCAGATTTGCATATAAGTATTCGAGATTGTACAATAAGGGTTCGATTGCTATGACTTTTAATCCGGCATGTTTCGCTAAGCATGTATAGTATCCTATGTTTGCCCCTATATCGACAAAAACCGTGGATTCCAACAGATAGCTTCTAATAAGTTTTGTCTCATCGGGTTCATACAGGCCATCTTGCAATTCTTTCGGACCCATAAGCTTAAATCCATAAGGGGTTGATTTAATACCAAATCTTCTCATGTTTCTTGCAATACTGACGTAATTACTTGCAACGGATAATAGAGGATATCAATTATATATATAATTTTTCAATTTTCTTAATATAAGTGGTGTTTCCTCTGAATTCTCAAATTGTGGCCACTAAATCAGAGAAAGATTATTTATATAATTCTTTGGAAATTTACACGGCGTATGGAATCCCCTTCAAAAACAATCTTTTTCAGATATTAAAGTCTTTACTGTTACTTCTTCAAAGTTGCCACCTCACTAAATATTTTTATCATCTCTTGATGATTCCTTTTTGCGGAATAACTCTGACCTGTTCGTAACGCTTCCCGGGACATCTCCTGACGTCTCTCATGATCCAGAAGCAGCCGCATCTTGTCCATCAGATCTGACGGGTCAGGAGGATGATTAATTATATAACCGTTTTTACCGTCCGTTATAATACCGGAGGCTCCGTTGGCTGTTGTTGTGATTGACGGAAGA
>CAZNED010000014.1:0-3649 GCA_964572275.1 uncultured Candidatus Saccharibacteria bacterium | reverse complement strand
TTTGAAAGATCAAGCCAAGAATTGTAATAATCCCTATGGCTACAAAAATATACATCATCATGCTATCCTCATTGATTTATTCTTGAGGCTGGGCTATAAGGGACATCCTATAATCCTTCTGTCAAGCATAAAGTATGCGTTTTTAATAAACTAATTAAATCAATAAGATAAAAAAGCGGCTGATTTCTGGGCGTACTTCTCCTTAGAGTTTATTAAAAAATTTTCGGCGAATCTCCCACTATCGCGAACCACGCATCTGATCGTTACGATTATCCAGCATGCAGCAACTTAATGCTGCCGCTAATCATCCCTTATCCAGAGTCCAAAGTTCAGTGAGAGGCCCGGTATTGTCCCTCCAGAGGTCTTTTTGCCCCGACGTTCTTAATCGGGCTCTCTCGCCGAAGGTGTAAAATTGTCTATTCTATATTTAGATAATCAGGGTTAAATACTTCCCTTTTTTTCATCAAAGTCCAGGCGATCACCAGCATTTTTACAGCCAGCTTAACATGCATCTTTGTTTTAATTCCGCACTCACGTTCTCTTCCAATAAGAAGCTTGGTAAAGTATGCTCTGAACAGATCAACCCTTGCGGCTGCTACATTAGCTGCCTGGTACAAGGCATAACGAAGTTCGCTGTTACCTTTTTTGGATATTACCGGAATTGCTTTGTCACTTGTTCTTCCGCTCCTATTTGCACACAAATCATATCCGGACATCTTGATAAGTTGTTTTTGGTTTTCAAATCGAAAAGGGTCTCCAATCGACGCCAACACCCTGGCAGATATGTAAGGGCCAAAACCCGGTATCGTCAAAAGATAACTATATTCAGGAGATTCAATACAAAATTCTTCGATTAAATCATTGGTTTCTTTTATCTGATTACGCACCTGCTTAAGCTTTTCAACAAGAAGCTCGGCTTCATATTCACTCGCAGGCCCCATAGGACAACCAATAGATTCAATCGCCAAGCCATGGATCTTGCGCAGCCTGAGGGTCTGGGCTATCCCCCGACGCGTTTTGGTTACCATCTGAAAGAACTTGCCAAATTCCATTGTTGCAATCGTATCAGGAGTCAGACACCAACCCACAATCGCCAGTGTTTCACTCTCGCATGCGCTGTAAAAGCTATCTAATTCAGGAAAGTACTGTGCCAGCAGATTGTTTCTGATTCGCATCCTAAGACTGTGCTCTTCTTTTTTCAGCCGTCTTCTCAATGACAGCAAAGCACGGACCTCAATGATGCTTTGTGACGGACAATCATAGTAAAGACATTTTCCCCTGGAAACCAGGTCTGCGACATTAGCTGCATCTTTTGTATCGTTTTTATCCCAGCGACCATCCAGAATCTGCCGGTTGTATTTAATCGCCTGGCCGGTGACCAGCACAACATTACAGTCACAACGGATTAAGTGCCTGGCCAATGGTTTATGGTAATTTCCGGTAGGCTCTAAACCATAGACGATTTTGGAAAGGCCGTTTTGAAGCTTAATCGCCTCGACTGTTTTCAGCAGCCTAAAAAAGCCATCTATGTTGTTTTCAAAGATCAGTTTTCTTAGTAATGATTTCCCGGTTGTCGTGCCCATAAAGGCGTGATGCTTGTCTTTGGCAACGTCTATACCGACTATCAGATACTCATTAGACTTATGTATTTCTTTTACAATTTGACAAAACTGCTTTCGCCTGATAATCTCTTGATTACTCATGATAACCTCCTTTTAGCATGCTTAAGAGTTAATAAATTTGCCGACTCTATGCTATCAGGAGGTTATTTTATGTCAAGGAGATAATATATTTTTATTGTGTTATAATAAGAGGTTACGCCTCTTTCGTTTTAATATATAACGTTCTTCAGATTATGATTCCTGAGAAATAAGTCGGTTTTTTTGAAACAAATAAATTAGAGCTGTCGAATTCGGTTTACCGAGGTTATTCCACATCAAACCAAGTTATATTTGATGATATTGACTTCAAATACGTTTAAACGATGTAAAATAAACCATATAAAACGTTGTAAGGCTTTACCGGAGACCTTATAGGCCTTGGCCCAGCGCTTTATGTTGCATGCAATCACTTTACAGGCTACTGCAAAACACACTTTGGCTGCTCTTCGTACACGCAGCTTACCGATACCATGGCTTCGTTTTAATTCGGACATCGTCGCCTCAATCCCTGAACGGATTTTATATTGTTCTTTCCATTCGATGGTCTGCTGATTTAAATACATCTGATCTCGCAACCGAAGCCCAGGCGTTATCTCTAATCGGAAATCCCCAACAGTGTCTTGAGGTTTGCACCCGCGTTCGCGATGATTGGGCGCACGAACCGGGCATTGATCAAGAACACTGCATTTGCGACATATGTTTCCATCAAAAATTGCGTGAAGAGAACGGCTCGTTGTGTTGTGGGCGCTAAGTATTCGATGATCTAAAGGGCAGTGGCCTTCAGGACAATTGACTACAAAACCGTCACTGTCAAAATCAAATTGGTCTCGGCCTATTACCTCATTCGATAGTCGGCCACGATTGACCGGAGCAATAAAATCTACTTTACGCTCTATTACGTTCAACGCGGAGGGAACCGATGGATAGCCACCATCGGCAAAAAGTTTCTCAGGCATTAAACCGGCAGCTTCCAGGCGATCTAAAATATCCGGTGCTTTGGAAATGTCGGAGCGGGCAGCTCCATGGACTTCATAATCGGTAATGATCTCTTTTCTGTCTGAGTTGTTGCAGGTCTCGGTAATATGAGTACTGTATCCTGAGCCTTTATAACCGTATGAAGCTTCCGGGTCGTAGGCAGACTGGAGGCCGTCGCCTTTGGTCTTCTTTTTTATTTTTATCGCTGCTTTGCCTGTGACTTCGCACTGTTCATGAAAAAGACGTTTGAGCAACCGGTATTGCTCGCTGTTTTTTACTTCTTTATCATTTTCAAAAATGTCAATTAGTCTATATGAATACTGTGCAAGTTGTTCTAATTTTTCTTTACGCTGATGTTGACCTAAGCCAAACCATCCTTCTGGTTCGCGTTTGTACCACTGCTGAATATGGTCGGGAATTTGCGAAAAGCGGGCCTGATCCAGACTTTTAATAAATAGTGTAATCGTATCGCCAAACAAATCCAGCCGTCCTCGTGTCCGTATATTTGAGATAATATGAGTGGAGTCGAGTCGTTGTTCCCTGACAGATAAACCGAGCTTTTTTATCGCTGTTTTGCTAATTTCTTCAAACAGCCTTCGTATAAGGCTCATTTCTGGATCTTTGGCCGCCAATCGCCTTCGGAACTCCACCAAAGACCGGCGTGATAAATACGCTTGTTCATCACTGGCATCTAATGCGTAACGCCACCGAATATCAAAACCAAACGTATCAAGTGCCTGTTGATCACTCAGGTTGTTTAGTTCCTGAAGTAAACATAAACCAAGCATGCGAGCAACGCTGAAATTAGGTCGTCCGGTTTTGCCGTAAAGCATGGAAAACCTTTCTTCAGATCTGATCAGAATCGGAAGAACTTCTTTCTTGAATAATTGCGCCCAAGAAGTTTTTAAGCGTGTTCGCAGTTCTCCGGACAACTGGGTGTCCACTCCAAATAAATTTTGTTGGGGGTTTGATTTTTTAAACATATTTACTTATAGCATAGGTAGGCATATAAG
>CAZNED010000013.1:0-4669 GCA_964572275.1 uncultured Candidatus Saccharibacteria bacterium | reverse complement strand
GAGATTGTATTTTTTGAGACTCCTTTTAAGATCCGACATCTGCTTGTCGGTGATTGTACGAGGGTTAACTTCTTGTGGGACAAGATCGTTAACTCTTTTTTGGACAGTTGTCCATTTAAGTTTTTTCATAAGCTTTAATGCTTAATTAATGATTAGGCTGGCAGGCACAGAGGGTACCTGTCGCGCCTAGAATGAATGAGTTCGACACCTCAAACTACTTCCTGCGCGGGAGCACACGAACGTGTAGACAATATTCTATTTACCCTTCCACAATACGGAACGACAGCTTGAGCTTTGCTAAGGCTTTCCCTTTTGTAGTTTTTCTAGAATATTCTTTTTTCGGAGATAAACACACATCTTCCCCCCGCTATATAATATACAAGTTTCGGTTGCCTTTTCGGGGCAAAAATGACCTAAATCTAGAAAACCATTTTTGGGATTCTATATAAATCGGGTATAATTTATTGATATTACTGCTAAAATTAAAGAAGCAATATGATTAACTGGTTAAACGTTATAGGAATAATTATCTCTTTTTTGGCTGTAATTATTCCTCTATATACCTGGAGGGGAAAAATGAAACAAGATAAATTTATTCAGTTTCATGAGAATGTACTTACGAAAATTTCTAATATAGATGGAAAAGTGGGGGCATGGGAGCAGATGGCATGGATCTTCGCATTAAGAAATTTCCCAGAATACTTTCCAGTTACAGAAAAGATTCTTTTAATGTGTATAAAGAAGTGGAGTAAGGCAAGGGAAGATGAGTCAAAAGAAGAACGGAAGCAAGTGTTAGAAAGTCTAATTGCAGAAGTGGAAGAGGCACTAGGATACATACAGGGAAATTGGTGGAGCAAACAGTGTTCAAAATTCCGGCCCAAAAGGAGAATCTCAAGGAAAGAGAAAGAGATGATTAAAAAATAAGAGCACAAAGTTATCCATTACTTGACAGAGAAGTTTCTATGCGATACTATGTCAGTATGTTGCGGGTGTAGGTTTCTTGTCTATGACCCGCAAAAAAGACAACGCCCTTTATCGGGCGTTGTTTTTTTGGTTCCACTTTGCCTCGAAGACACTAAAATATGCGGGGGAATGTTTTGTAAAACTTTCTCGGGCTAAGCTATCAACGCTTATCGTTTCTCTAATTTTTTTAACTAACTCTTCTTTTTTCCTTTCTATCATAGTAGATATCAACCCATTTTTCTTTTTAAAGTCATACATTACTGCTCCCAAAAGAACATCTGTTAATTGCATTAATGTATTGGAGTGAGACTCTATGCTTATTGTCCCGAATATATTCGCAAAATCTACAACTGGGTCTTTTTCCGTTTTAAATTTGAGTTTGCTTAAAAAAGTTTCTTCAAGAGAAAGGGCTTTACTTCTTGGTTTTGTAATTTCGTCAACTATTAAACATAATTTATCTTTTTGTAAATTTCTCATTTCTCGCAATACTAAGGTTGCCGAATAACCAGTATAGGCCTCCCAGGCATCGTTGATGTACGTTTCATCAAAATTTGATTCATCTTTATCTATAACCATCGCTGAAAATCTATTTTCCCCGTCAGAGAAAAATATATCTATCATCTCCTTATAATGAGGCTGAAGAGATAGCTTCAGATTATCAAATTTCATTTCAAATCGTTTATTGTTACGAAGCATATTAACAACTTCATCTTCCTTCCCAGAGTCTATTAGCTTATTAATAACAATGTTTTTATTTTCCCTAGCCGCATTGTAGGCTGATTGATAATTTTTCGCCAACTTGTTGTTTAAGCAACCGACATTCTTTATCACAAGAAGGCCAGCCCCAAAAAACCTGTCTTTTTTTATAATTCCGCTTGAATCTATAAAACCAAATCTGTTCATATAAATTAGACTACAATAAAAGGAAGGGTATTGTCAACGCTGGCTTTCATAGATTTATTCTTGGTATGAAGGCACGAAGAAGTTCCATCATTTAAATTCTCGCCAAAATAGGACCCAAGTCCACAGTCTTTCTTTTATCTTTTCCCAGTCTATGGTTCTAAATGCGTCCAATACAGGGAGAAAAATGGAAAGTGCCTCAAAAAATCTAAGACATCTTGTAATAGTTACAGATAGGTGTAACGACGAGGATCATTCTATGTAATCTTTGTCACTTTTTGGGATATTAAAAGGCGCACGAAGATCTTTTGACTTTTATTGGATAAAGCTTTACCATAAGTTATACGGGGCTTGAAATATTAGGGTTCCAGCCCGATGTAGCCCGCATCCTCGTGCTAGCACGAGGAAGTCTCAAATTCCGATCGCTGTAACACCAAGGATGTTTTTTTATCGAGGGAGTCGAGTCTTATAATTTTTCCCATTGACATTTCCCGAGGCATTTCTCGGGTTTTTATTTTCTGGTAAAATAGAGAAGGTTCGTACAACAACAAATCAACTGAAATCATTTTGATCCGATTATGATTTTTATAAGTTACACACATAAGGATAGGCGGATAATAGAACCCATCGCGACACAATTAGGATCAGTTTTTGGCACAGATCAAATTTTCTATGACAGGTGGTCAATCCAGCCAGGAGATAGTTTAATCGATAAAATGGGTAAAGGGCTAGAGGGTTGCAGATTTTTCTTCTTTTTTGTTAGTAAAAATAGTTTACAAAGCGAATTGGTTAAATTGGAATGGCAAAGTGCAATTTTGAAAATGACGAAAGGACAAACAAAATTAATACCAGTTAAAATAGATGATTGCCTAATGCCCGATGTCTTGCTTCAGACAATGTATATAGACTATTCTGGTCAGGGTTCTGAAATTGCCATAAGGCAAATGATTGATGTGATTCAGGGAAATAATACTTTTCGACCTGATCGGATACAACAATTCCAAAATATTAGAGCTTATGTAAGCGAGAAAGACGATGCAACCATAGTCGAATTTCGAGCACAAGTTTATATGGAACCACATTCGAATTATTTAATCTTGCTAGACAATAAAAAAGAAGAATTGAAATGGAGTGCAGTCAGTGAGTCGCTCTACCTCGAGGAATTTAAAGATGAAATCATATTGAATAATGGGAGGAAATTCGCAGCTCTTTATATGGGGCGATCAATACCAACAAGCCCTGGCTTTCCATTCACAGTCGAATTGAAGTCAAAAACTAATGCCAAGATAAACTTTCGAGGCGCGATGAAGGCAATCTCGAAAAATCGATATAATATGATACCTGTTATAATGGAAGGACAAAGTGATGCCAGCTAATGTGGTATGATCTATTTTGTGATATTGGCAATCTCAAAAGAAAGAATGATAAGGGGTGTCAAGAAATAATTCCACAAATAAAAGAAATAAGATAAACCCATGGGAAAGGAAACTAAGAAACAATATGTAGTCATTGTTTTGATTGTAATTTTAATCACAGCGATGATTCAAATATATTCTCAACTAAGATACAGATATTGCCTAAAAACTTGTGAGAGTTATTTTTCCCAAGATTTTGAATGGTGTCGAACTCAATGTCATCTCAAGGCTTTTGGCGATCCGATTTATTGGCCATAAATCTATCTTCTTAGAATGTTGATAATCAGACAGGAGTAGTTACCATTATGAATAAAGTAAAATATTGACTATGAACAGTAATTTTGCATTTTTTTCGAAACAACAAATAATCGATTTTGCCCGGAGTTACATTAAAAAAATAGAAGGTAAGAATGCTGATTTTTTCGGGTCGTTAATACTTTCTAAGATTTTTGAGATTGAAGATTCAGCCGAATCAAAAATTGGATTTCTCGTAAAGAGCAAATTTTTACGTAAACTAAATTTACGTGGGCCACTGACAAACATCTCCTCTGATTTAGTAATGAAAATATTGCAGAATGGCATCGAAGACGATAGTTTAACTGATTTCATTATTCAGACGAAAAATAGCTTGGGCGAAATAAAAAGAAGGTCATTCCAGATGAAAAGATTTGGGGTGGGCGAGAGCGGGAAAGATACAGAGTCGCTTATAAATGAACTCAAATCAATTCATTTAAAGTACTCTCGGGCAGAAGAGTTCTTAATTCTATTTTTGGGGAAAACAGATAGCCTTGACAGACAAAGAGTGCGGAAATGGTTTGTTGAGAAGGGCTCTCCTTTTGCTAGGGTGATTTTTTTATGGCAAATAGATCAGGAATTTGTTCGCATGGACGAAATATATCCTCAAGACGCAATCATGAACATATATTCTCTCGAACAAATAATGTCCTAGCGTTTTTATTTTTAATTTAGAATAAAGGCGCGTTATTTGCTATAAAGCTCAAATTCGTTAAATCTTCTTCCCTCCTTTCTTCAGTCAACGGTCCTGAGATTTGTTCCGGACAAGGGGGGAAAGAAAGCAGGGGGTGCTTCAAAAAATTCCAAGGCATCCTGCAGTGGTTACAGATAGTCGTAACCACGAGTATCATTCTGCGTAATCTTTGTCGCCTTGGGGATATATTAAAAGGCGCACGAAGATCTTTGACTTTTATTGGAAAAGCTTTACCATAAGCTATGCGGAACTTGAAATATTGGGGTTCCAGCCCGATGTAGTCCGCCAATTTTTATATTCAGCGAAAATATCAAGAAATTACGCACTAAACTTGGCTTAACGCAAGAAGATTTAGCCAAGAAAGCGGATATAAAATATACAACACTTATGAAGGTCGAAAGCG
>CAZNED010000012.1:0-4844 GCA_964572275.1 uncultured Candidatus Saccharibacteria bacterium | reverse complement strand
CGGGAAAGGATAAGCACTGAAAGCATCTAAAGTGCGAAGCCTACTCCAAGATTAGGATTTATAGATTCCCGGAAGATGACCGGGTTGATAGGTCTCAGGTGTAAGTACCGTAAGGTATTGAGCCGAGAGATACTAATAATCTAAACCTTCTTTTTGTTTCTTTAATGACTGGCAGTTAATAGTTGCTAAAAATGCTTTCTGGTGGCGGCTATACCGGAGTTGTCCCACCTGATCCCATTTCGACCTCAGCCGTGAAATACTCCTGGGCCGATGATAGTGGTTTCCGCGAAAGTAGGACGCCGCCACCAGAGAGCATTTTAAATAACCGCTTCGGCGGTTTTTTGTTTTTCTTTTTGAGCTATAATCATGATTATGAAAAGAGTAATGCATAATAAGAAAATTATTCTGATAGTGTCGATTTTTCTTATCCTGTACCTGATGCAATTAATGAATACTAAATGGATAGAAAATTCATTATTAATCGTCTCAAGTCCATTCTATAGATTATTTGATTTTTCAGGAGAAAAGATATCTAGTTTCTTTAATTACTTTAAAGAAAAAGGATCTCTTGAGAAAGAAAATAATGCTTTGGTGATAGAGCGGAATAACCTGTTGCAAGAACTGGCTCTTCAAAAAAATTGCTCGTATGAAAAAAATGAGCTAATGAGATTATTGTCAATAGATGAAAGAGATTATGAATGGCAAATGACGATGGGACGCTTGATTTATATTAACCCAATGCAAGATTGGGGGATCATTAATCTTGGTCAAAACGATGGCATGCAACCAGGACAGCCAATTATAACATCTGATCATGTTTTGATTGGCCGAATAACCGAAACTCAAGAAAAACAATCGCATATTATTTTTATATCTCACCCTGATTCTTTGGTGAAAGTCAGAACGATTGACGAATCAATAGCCGTTGGATTCTTGAGAGGGCGCGGGGGAATGTTTATCGCATTAGAGTCTATCAATTCTGAACAACCATTTAGAGAGGGAGCTAATTTGATGACAGAATCATTTCGCGATGAATATCCAGCCGGATTATTGGTTGGGCAAATAACTCAATTAGAGAAAGATGATGTGCGTTCATCATTAAAAGGGAAAATTGCTCCCTTCTTTAGTGCTCTAGATATTGATATTATTTTCGTGATTAGAAATTTCTAGCATGAAAAAAATATTAATAACAATATTGCTGTACTTCTTGATATTATTCCAAGTCGGTTTTGGATCTCATTTTCCTATTTATAATATCTGGATAAATTTACCTTTATTGACTATATTGCTTATTGCATTGAAGGCTAAAGACAAATATCTGATCTATCTGTCTGCGCTATGGGGCGGTCTTCTTCTGGATGCTTTCATTTATCATCAAATCGGATTGACGATGGTTATACTGTTACTGCTTGTTTATTCTGTCCAAATCTTACGTCGATATTTTTCCTTTGATACTTTGCTAAGTATCTTGTGCTATCTAATCATTACCATGGCGATATATGAATTGATGCTTTATATGGGGAATTCATTATTGATGGAATTTAATGATTCAATGATAAAATTAGTCGCTCTATCGGGATTGCGTTTAATAATACAGATTAGTTTAAATTTAATAGCATTTCTTTTAATTTGGCTTATTACTCCTTTTAAGTCAAAGGAGAAAATGATTCATGTTTATTCGTAAAAAACTTAGAATATATCGTGATTATTCTAGGAATCTTGAGCCTCATGAAGTTTTTCTTGATCGCTTAGCGCAACAAAAAGAAAGTGAGATTCCTGAATCAGAAAATAAATTGGAAAGGCCATTACCTCGCCATAAATTTTGGCTTCTTTTAAGTGGAGTGTTTTTCTTTTTCTCTATATTAATTGGAAGGAGTTTTTGGTTTCAAATCGTTAAAGGCCAAGAATATTATACGAGATCAGAAAATAATCAATTCATTGTTAGTACCATCAGGGCGGAGAGAGGCATTATCTATGATCGTTCTATGAATCAATTGGTTTACAACCAAACGATTCACCAATTAGTTCTAGATATTAATAAAATTCCTGAAGATAATGCTCAACAAATATGGTTGATGAGAAGACTTTCGGAATTTACGGGAATAACTGTTGATGAACTGGAAAACAAAATAATTGAAAATAACGCAGATAAAATCATTCTTCAGAATGAATTAGCCTATGATCAAATAATTTTCTGGGAAACAAAATCCGAGAATTGGCCAGGTGTATACGTGGAGCGTCAGTTGATCCGTCGCTACCAGGAAGAAGGAGGATTATCTCATATTCTCGGTTACATCTCAAGAATAGATCGAGTAGGTGTCGCTGGGTTAGAAAAACAATATGATGATTATTTGCGAGATCGGGCTGGGCAATATCAGATTGAACGTGATGCTAGAGGGCGCATCTTAGAAGATTCTATGATTCAGGAACCAAAACCTGGTGATAGTTTGGTTCTAAACATCGATTTTGAACTTCAGAAGATTATAGAGAATACATTAAGAAATAAAATGGAAGCAGTGGGTTCTCATGAAGCCAATGCAGTTGCTTTAGATCCTCGCAATGGGGCTGTGTTATCAATAGTCAGTATTCCAGGATATGATAATAATCTTTTTATGCGTTCTCTTTCATCTGAAGAAATTAAAGAGAAAGAAGAAGACCCTTCATTTTCTTTCTTCAACCAGGCAATTTCGGGTATTGGCTATGCAACTGGTTCCGTTATCAAACCATTGATTGGAGTAGCTGCATTGGAGGAAGAGATTATTGACCCTGATCGCCAGATTTTTGCGGCCGAGGAAATATGCATACCTCATGCTTATACGGGAGAACAGCAATGTTTCAGGGATTGGAGTTTTCACGGGATGACTGATCTTAGAAGAGCTATTGCTGAATCTGTTAACACTTATTTTTATACGATTGGAGGAGGGCATCAGAATATTCAAGGGCTAGGTCCAGAAAAGATTAAAATATGGCTAGAGCGTTTTGGATGGGGGGATCCAACCGGTATTGATTTGCCCAATGAAGGGCAGGGAATACTTCCTAATATTGATCAAAATTGGAGATTGGGTCATACATACCATTTATCTATTGGGCAAGGGGCCTTCAGTATTACGCCATTACAGGTAGCTGTTGCATATTCTGTCTTGGCCAATGGTGGAATTCTATATCAGCCTCAAGTAGTAAGACAGATTATTCATCAGGGGGATGATCAAGAAAAAAATATTGAGGAAATATCTCCAATTATTGTAAACCCATCGGTAGCTGATTATAAAAATATTCAAATTATTAGAGAGGGAATGAGGCGTGCTGTGACCGATCCACGAGCATCAGCCTATGCTTTAAACAGTCTTTCTGTTACGTCAGCTGCTAAAACCGGAACAGCCCAAACAGGACAAGACAGGGTTTACCATAATTGGATTGCTCTTTTTGCTCCATATGATAACCCAGAAATAGTTTTAGTCTTAATGATTCGGGATGTAAAAGAAAGCATGGTGGCTGTCCGCTCAGTGGCTTATGAAATTTTAGATTTGTATTTTAACAACAAGAATGATAAATTTAATCAAGATGATTTATGATTAATCGTAATAAAATCAAGGATGATCGGTGGTCTAAAGCCGAAAAATTGGCGAAAATTGGCATAAATCCTTATCCTTCTCGAGTAAAAAAAACTTACAATATTGCTCAAGCAATAGATAATTTTGGCGACCTTATCAAAAAAGAAAAAGAGATTTCTCTTGTGGGAAGAATAATGTCTATGCGTTTGCATGGAGGGTCAGCTTTTTTTGACATTCAAGATGGAAGTGGACGAATGCAAGTTTTTGCCGGAAAGGATACGTTAGGGCCAAAATTATTTGATTTTTTAAAGGATAGTTTTGATCTTGGTGATTTCATTCAGATTGCAGGAATACTTTTTGTCACCAAAACCGGGGCAAAAACATTAAAAGCGTCTAATCTCTCAATGGCTGCGAAAGCTTTGTTTCCTCTGCCCAGCGAATGGTATGGAATTAAGGATCCAGAATTACGCTATAGACAAAGATACTTGGATATCCTACTTGACGAAGATATCAAAAAGATATTTAAGACTCGATCACAATTGATCAAAGAAATCAGATCTTTTTTAGATAAAGAAGGATTTCTAGAAGTTGAAACTCCTATTTTACAAGTTCAGTATGGTGGCGCTAAAGCAAAACCATTCCGAACACATTTGAATGCTTTAGATATGGAAGTTTTTATGAGAATCTCTCCAGAACTTTATTTAAAAAGATTATTAATCGGAGGGTTTGATAAAGTTTATGAAATAGGCCGTAATTTTCGCAATGAAGGGATAGACCGCACTCATAATCCCGAATTTACGATGCTTGAATTTTATTGGGCTTATATCGATTATAAGGATTTGATGAAATTTACGGAAAAACTTTTTTCTCATTTCATTAAACGTATACATGGGAAAACTGAATTTACTTATAATGGTCAGAAAATAGATTTTAAAACACCATGGCCACGCTTAGAGTTTCGTCAAATAATTCAAAAGGAGACAGGCATAAATCTTTCCGAAGTTGATGCTGAAGCTCTTTTGAAGAAAGCAGGAAAGTTAGGAGTAGATATTCCCAAAGGAGCCAGCAAGGCCGAGATTGCAGATTTTATTTATAAGAAGCATTGCCGTCCTAAAATATGGCAACCATCTTTTATCATACATCATCCCATTGGATTCTTTCCTTTGGCGAAAGAATCTTCAAAGATACCTGGCTATACAGAAAATTTCCAATTAGTAGCAGCCGGTTGGGAACTAATTAATGCTTTTTCTGAGCAAAATATGAAACTTGCAACTAAAACAATTGGGGTATTTT
>CAZNED010000011.1:0-5706 GCA_964572275.1 uncultured Candidatus Saccharibacteria bacterium | reverse complement strand
ATTAGATGCGTCAATACCAAGTTTCATTTCTGCAATCTCCTTTGAGTCAATGCAAATTTTAGACTAAATTTAATAATTATCCTAACAAACCAACATTAAACAATAATAAACAACTTAAATAGCATTAATCTGAATCCATTCAGCTGTTAATTTTACTGATAAAACTGAACCAAATATCTTTTGATGTAAAAACTTAAATTTGTAAGGAGAAATAACCAACCCAATCATTAATTGTATACTTCTTCGAAAAATATCAACATCCTTACGATAGAACTTTTTTCGCAAATCTGAATAAAATTTAATCATTTGCAACACCTGTTCTTTAACCAATCTCTCTTTAATCCAACTTAGAAATACTTCAGATGATCGTTCATCTTGCTCTATCGGATCAAGGCATCCATTCTTTCTTAAAAGATAACTTACTCTAGCTCCATATGATAGGATTATCGATTTATCGCTTTTTGCAGTTATTGATTCTTCATGTTTTCTCAATTTAATTAGTGGCGCACTCAAACAACCTATCTTACCAAGAAAACTTAACCTCAGCCATAAATCAAGATCTTCAGCATCATTTAGTCTATTTCGATATCCATTAATCTCTTTAACCACTTCTGTTTTATATATTACTGAGGAATGAGGAAATGGTGACTCGCCACGTTCAAAACACTTAATAAGGTGTTTGTGTTTAATGTGATAGCGATGTTGCTTAACCATTTTTCCTGCGATATCAATCTCAATACATCCAGTCCCAAGCAGTATAACATCTTTATGTTTTTGAAGATAGGCAACCTGCTTTTCTATCCTTGTCGGCAAACTTATATCATCTTGATCCATTCTTGCGATGTATTCGCTAGTTGATAATTTTATCCCTTTATTAAGCGTAGATGCAAGACCAATATTCCTTTCATTATTTACAAACCTAATTCGTTCATCATTATATGATTGTATAATCTTACCACTCCCATCACTAGAACCATCATTAATAATGATAAATTCATAATCATGATAAGTTTGTTCCAAAATACTATCGATAGCCTCATTTAAGTACTTTTCGCCGTTATAAACCGCCATCAATATAGTTACTTTGTGATTCATAAACACCCCCACCCTTTAAACCCCAGACACTTGTAAGCATTATAAAATTTAACTATATTCAGATCCTTCATGCATTCGGTTAGTTTAATTTATATTCTCGGTTAAACCATTCCCATGTTATTTTGATACCGTTTTGAAACGAAGTCATAATCCTCCATCCCGTTTCATTAGACAGTTTTGTTGAATCAAGGATATTAGCAGATACGTCAAATTTTCGAAAAGGCAATATCACTGTCTTTGGAGTAAACCCCCCAGATATAGCAAGAGGAAGCACCTCATCCAGAACGTCTCGGTTAGTCAGACCAATCCCGCTCCCAAGATTATAACAAGACCCCGCAACCCCCTTATCTAATGCTGAAACAATCCCATTAGCAATATCTTTTGCGTAAATATAATCCCTAACAGTTCCGTTCTTTCCAAAAAGCAATATTTCTTTATTCTGCAAGATCGAAACCATTGCATTAGAAATAAAACCTTGACCTCTAAATGGTTTTTGGCGCTCACCATACGCATTACCTGCACGCAAAATAATCGCCGGCAATTTATTTAAACGATGAAACATAAGCGCATATTTCTCAATAGCTAGTTTGGTAATTCCATAGGGAGAAATCGGATTAGTTGGATGATTCTCAGTTATGGGCAATTTGACTGGTTCCCCATAAACAGTTCCCCCAGAGGACATAACAATTAATTTATTGATCGAAACCTCACTCAAGGCTTGAAAAAGATTTACTCCAAAAGGCAGGTTTGCACGGATATCTTCTAATGGATTATCAAAGCTTGTCTTAGGAAAAGTAGCGTAAGCAAGGTCAACCACTTCATCAATGTTTTTAAACACGTCCTTAAAAACCCTCGTATCATCGTTTTCAATCCTTAAGTATTTTACCTCATCCTTCCACCCATTCTCCAAAACTGGTATCGTATCGATAACAGTAACATCCCTATTACTATCCAGAAGAAGTTCAACAAGATGTCTCCCGATAAAACCGCAACCACCTATAACACAACAACGTTTCACGAAATTACCTTTCATTTAATATTATAACCAATCTTCATTTACTATTTATAACCTTAACCAACAAGCGGGAATTAAATCTTTAGTATTGATTAATGGATTTTTAAACCATTTTTTAGGTGCAATAATAACTTTTCCATGATTCTGGCTTAACCATGCTCCCCACCAGCTAAAAGTACTATTAGCTATTATGAAATGCTTGCATAAGCTCATTAGCCAAAGATCGGCATAAGCATTTTTATCACCTAAATTATGATTAACATACGTCACCTCTTCTTTTGAAAGGCCTATTTTTTGCGCAGCAACAGGATCATCGGAAAATAAGAAAAAATGAAGTTTTTTAAACCTCTTTTTCATCTGACTCATTGCCTGCTTGTAATAATCAATAGACACATTACTGTGCAAATTTCCGCAATGTGCAGCATCGAACCATCGGACATGAACAGCTATTGCCGTAGATTGGCAAATTTTTCCAGCCATACTACTGTTTGCGTCATCTTTAGGTATGATTATTTCCAAATCTTTTCGAATCGTCTGCTCGACATCCTTAAAATAAGACTCGCTCTGCCAATACCCATCCAAATAAAGATCACCTTTAACCTTAAAATCAAGTAATCTACTGTCAAAATTCAATCCTTCTTGTTCTATATAATTTCTAAGATAGAACGGTTTAGTTCTCGCTATAAATTTAGCTATCCCTCTGTGGTACCTTTCAAACGGCTCCATGCGTTCTAACTTCGTAGCCTTGCGAACCGGGATAGCAAAATAATCCAGCATATAATGCCGAGCATAGAGAACATCCCGCACAAATCCAGTCAAATTGTCAATAACCAGCTCGGCGCTATTGACCAATGCCAGCCGCCGTGCTGCGGCGTAACAAAATAGCTGGTTACCGATTCCGCCTTTAATGCGAGTAATCACCTTCACTGAGAAAACACACCTTTCATCTTTGTCCTTCTTTGCACATATATTATAACAAGAAGCGGATATATTGGTAAAAAATATCTATGATGTACTATAGGGCTAATGCTTATCAAAATTACATACAAGAGAAACAATAAATAATAATCATTTTGCAATCGATATTTTTTTTTCAGAATACTTAAAAAAATAATAACCAGAAAAAGCAACTCAGAATATACAATAGGACTGCTGAAAGATTCAAAAGTGGTTTTGGAAAGCTGTGCAAAGAAATTTGCCAAAATTTTAGGTATAAAAACCAAAAAGAAAAGATAATAATTTTCTGCCATTTCATTCATAAAAAATACTATTCCTGTGCTAGACTTCTCATACAACTTCTTAATAATATCCGTAAACAGACCAAGCCGAGGCACTAATATTGTTAAAACACCTATATAACCTAAAAGCAATATCAGTCTTTTTCTCTTATTAATCATATGTTTAAATATAAGAAAGACCAGCACAATTATAACTAAAGGAAATCTCGCGAAGAATGCGCATAATAAAGAAAAGAAGACATATTTCTTTCTATTAGAAACAATATACGCCGCCAAAAATAATATTGACGCAATCGAAGTCATTTCCTTATTTATTGCCATAAGACAATAGAAAATAAAAGGATTTATAATCGTCAGGAAGAATATTCTAAGTTGATCATCAGGTTTGCAATATTTCAACATAGAAAATAACGAAAGATACAGAACTAATACGTTAAAACAAAAAACAAAAAGAAAATTATTTTGCAGTAATAACAATAAGAATATTGGAGGCAATAGATTAAATACTCTTGCATTAAAAATATCTACAAGGATTTGCGTCCCGTCAGTTTTGACTGTTTCAGCATACTGATAATACGTATTAGCATCCCAAAGACCAACACATTCTGCCGCCTGATGGTTAACAGTGCTTTCAATAGCACCCCTTAAAGCAGGGTATGTAGAATTCAGAAAGACAACAAGCGCGATGCCCGCATAAATTAGAAAACATATTTTTAAAAACACAGATTTATTTATTAGCCAAGTAACATTTGAAGGCATCTGATTCCCCGTTCATATTTTGTCAAAAAATAATTCATAAAAATATATACCGTCATAGCTAGTTTTTGCTCCATAAGCGTATTAAAAAAGGTTTAATCCTGCGAACAGGAACCAGCAACCAGCTTAACAGGCACCTGGCAGTCAAATACACTTTCCGTGAGACATAGCTTTTCCCGGACTTATTATGCCGAACAACAAATAGGAAATCGTCCCCTGTCCCACTCTGAGAACGAAAATCGTAAATCTCAAAAACAAACCTGTTGCCTGCGAGCATTCTCATCAGTTGAAACGAATCCCTGTACGCGCGCTGCACATCTTCAATTATCAATACCCCGTCTTTGTCTAGTTTTGAGAGATATAGTTCTAAAAAGCGCTTTTGACTGGAAAGACTATGCGGACCGTCGTCTATCATAATCGTAAAGCTTCCGTTTAACGAGCTGGCAAATTCCTCGCCATAAGCGTCCTTGCAAAAAAACGTTACGCTTGGATAATCAACATATTTCTTCAATGGCCCTGCGAGAGCCCCTATCGGCTCGACATCAACGCCGATTATTTTCGCATGTTTAAAAAAGTTGGCCCACAAAGCCAATGAAGCGCCAGAGCGGACACCGACTTCAAGCAGTCTGTTATTAGTGGACTTCCTGCCGCCGAATTCCGACTCGTAAAATCCTCGGATATAATTTTTAGGGCCCCCTTTGTCAGTCCCG
Organism: uncultured Candidatus Saccharibacteria bacterium; assembly: GCA_964572275.1. Taxonomy (GTDB): domain Bacteria; phylum Patescibacteriota; class Minisyncoccia; order Minisyncoccales; family UBA1441; genus CAYZEC01. The sequence continues at coordinate 892 of CAZNED010000011.1, read as the reverse complement.
TGCGGATTTTTTGAAGTCATGTTGAGATTTAACTCCTCGAGCAACTCGAAGAGTTGACCTTTGGGACAAGCCCCGGCAGCAACCGAGACTTTTTTAATTTCTGATTTAATCATTTTATCCTAAGCCCAGTTTTTAAAAATTGAAGAAAATTATTTTTAATCATTGGTTCTGTCCTTGTTTCATAAATACGCGTTCTTTTTTTATAATCTTCAAATTCGTTATTACACTCATCACTCGAATAGAGTTTTCCGAACCTATCCTGATAATTCCAGCCAGCGTAGATATTCTGCCCGGTGGCCCAGTAACCATCGGAGACATTGAATCTTGCCCAATATTTTGGTGCTATGACACATTCAACCGTTTCGCTAGTAAATGCCGGAAAATAAGCAAACGAGGAGTTTGACAATATTAAATATTTCGCATTTTTTATAGAAACATAATCCTTAGCCAAATCAAAGTGATGTGCCGGAACTTCAGGTAATACCCGGCCTGCAGTTTTAACATCATCGGTAATTATCATAAAACGCATTCCGGGATTTATTTTTCTCATGTTTTCCATGCCATTAAGCCAGTATTGACGCCCGAGAAAAAGTTCTTTAAGTCCAACATATTCACCGCCACGCATATTTATTACACATAGATTGTCGCAATAGAACTCGTAAGAATCATACTCCAGCGTCACCCTAAGCCACTCCTTAATTTCCTTTCTTCTATGGATAAAATACTTTTCAGACTGCATGTTTCCGCCTATTAAGGTAGAATCCTTTACCTGTGGAAGGTTTTCATCAAATAAACTTATATCACATCCACGCTTCATATCATGCCTGCAGGTTTTAATATGATATCTGTATGATTTCTCAATATATATATTATCAAAATCTTTCTTTTCTGC
>CAZNED010000010.1:0-8426 GCA_964572275.1 uncultured Candidatus Saccharibacteria bacterium | reverse complement strand
AAGTATAAATTAAGAACTTAAAGGAGTATTTTATGAAAGTGGTTATTTTAGCAGGTGGTAGAGGTACTAGAATCAGCGAAGAAACGGAAGTACTACCAAAACCGATGATTGAAATTGGTGGCAAGCCGATTATCTGGCACATTATGAAACTGTACTCTCATTATGGGTTCAATGATTTTGTAATTTGTTTAGGATATAAAGGGTATGTTATTAAAGAATATTTCGCGAATTATTTTCTTCATTCTGCAGATATTACTCTTGATTTAGAGAAGAATAAAATGGAGGTTCTTGGTTCAAAGGCAGAACCTTGGAAAGTGACCCTGATAGATACTGGATTAGACACCGAAACAGGTGGTCGGATTAAAAGAATTAAAAATTATATTGGCAAGCATACTTTTCTTTTAACGTATGGAGATGGTATCAGTGATATTGATATTAAAGAGTCCGTAGCGTTTCATAAAAAACATGGCAAGCTTGTAACAATTGCCGCCGTTCAAAAGGTAGGAAGATTTGGTGCCTTAGATATGACAGATTCCAATCGTGTTAAGTCGTTTGTAGAGAAGCCAAAAGGTGATAATTTCTGGATCAGTGGTGGATTTTTTGTCTTGGAACCAGGGATATTCGAATACCTAAAAGATGATTTAACTGTATGGGAAAGAGATCCTTTGGAAAAACTTGCGAAAGGTAATCAATTAAATGCCTATAAGCATAAAGGTTTTTGGAAGTGTATGGATAATATACGCGATAAGATTGAATTAGAGCAGATGTGCAACGAGAACAATGCTTCTTGGAAAATCTGGGAGGAATAAATAATTAGAATGAATAAAATTTTTTGGAGAAACAAGAAAGTATTAATTACTGGTTTCGAAGGATTCTTAGGTTCTAATCTAACAAAAACCTTGCTCGCGACAAAAGCAAAAGTTGTCGGTTTGGACATAAAAACTCATAGGGAGGCAACAATTCTTTGCCATGCTGATTATCGAAACATTGTAGATTATAAGGGAAGTGTTACAAATTATAAGCTTTTGCAAGAAATTTTGCAAAAACATTCAATCGATGTAATTTTTCATTTAGCTGCCGAAGCAATTGTTAACTTGAGTCAAGAAAAACCTCGCAAGGCATTTGAATCAAATATCAAGGGGACATGGACAGTTTTAGAAGCTGCCCGACAGTATGGGAGTATAGAGGCAGTGATTGTTGCTTCAAGTGATAAGGCTTATGGCAGCCATAAGAAACTTCCTTATCGAGAAGGGACGCCACTTGTGGCAAATCACCCTTATGATGTTTCAAAAAGCTGTGCTGATTTTATTGCGCATACCTATGCACATTCATATGGCTTGCCTGTTGCTATAACCCGTTGCGGAAATATCTTTGGACCTGGCGATTTTAATTTATCTCGGATAATTCCAGATGCTATTAAATGCGCGTTGACAGAGAAGGAGTTTTTAATACGTAGCGATGGTAAATTTACTCGGGATTATGTTTATGTCGATGATATTGTTAATGGTTATATAGTTTTAGCTGAGAAATTAAATAAACTAAGATTGTCTGGTGAAGCTTTTAATTTTAGTAACGAAAGTCCACTTACAGTAATAGAAGTTGTAAAAGAGATCTCAAATGCTACAGGTAATAAATTGCAGTATAAAATTCTAAATAATGCTAAATATGAAATAAAGCATCAATATCTGGAATCTCAAAAATCAAAGAACATTTTGGGTTGGCAACCGAGACATACATTCAATCAAGGGATTCATAAGACAATTCAATGGTTTAAATCATACGAAACGGAGAGTTGAAATTTAATAAACTAAAGGTTTTAGAATATAAAGTAACGAAATTGATGCACTGAGGATTGTAAATTTTTCACAAAGAGAAACTAGGGAAGATATGAAAAAAGTTTATTTAACGCAGATAGAACTATATCCAGAGGCTTGCGCGTTATGAACACGGCGGAGTTATTGCGTCAGGAAATACTGAATAAGGTTAAAGAATATTATCGCGAAAATTTTGGCAGATCTCCAGTCTTTTCGCCGGGTGATCGTATCTTTTATGGCGGCCGGGTATTTGATGAAAATGAACTCGTGGCACTTGTGGATTCATCTTTGGATTTCTGGTTAACTACTGGCCGATACGCTGAACGCTTTGAGTGCGAGTTTGCGGCTTTTTTGGGAGTCAAACATTGTTCTTTGGTTAATTCAGGTTCTTCGGCTAATCTGTTGGCTTTTATGGCTTTAACTTCACCTGAGCTAGGTGAATCCAGGATCAATCCTGGAGATGAAGTGATCACGGTAGCTGCTGGTTTTCCGACTACTGTTGCTCCGATTATTCAATATGGGGCTGTTCCTGTTTTTCTGGATGTTTCTCTGCCCAACTACAATATTGATGTGACACAACTTGCTTCCGCTTTTTCAGAGAAAACAAAAGCGATTATGGTGGCACACACTTTAGGTAATCCATTCGATTTACAAACGGTTAAAGAATTTTGCGATAAACACGGTATCTGGCTTATAGAGGACAACTGTGATTCGCTGGGATCAAAATATTGTTATAATGGAGAGTGGGAATATACAGGAACCATTGGGCATATAGGGACATCTAGTTTTTATCCTCCACATCATATGACAATGGGCGAGGGGGGTGCTGTATATACGAACGATGATTGCTTGAAACGGATTGTAGAATCGTTTCGCGATTGGGGACGTGCTTGTTGGTGTCCTTCGGGAAAAGACAATACGTGTCAGAAACGCTTCTTGCAGCAATTTGGCGAACTACCACGCGGCTATGACCACAAATATGTTTATTCCCATTTTGGTTACAACCTTAAGGCTACCGAAATGCAGGCGGCGATTGGTTGCGCGCAACTGGAGAAATTACCCTCTTTTGTTGAAGCACGTAAAAAAAATTGGACCTTGCTTCGCGAAGGATTTTCTGATTTGAACGACAAGTTTATCTTGCCCGAGTCCGCGAAGAACTCCGAACCGAGTTGGTTTGGGTTTTTGTTAACGGTAAAGGAAGATGCCGGATTTACCCGCGACCAAATAGTCGCGCATCTAGAAAAAAAAGGTATTCAAACACGGATGCTTTTTGCCGGTAATTTAATAAAACAGCCGTGTTTTGACGAAATGCGCAGAGGAAAACGCGGTTACAGAGTTGTGGGTGAATTGACGAATACTGACCGTATTATGCGAGACACATTGTGGATTGGCGTGTATCCGGGCATGACTGATGATATGATCAAATATATGATTCAAACAATACAATTTGTTGTAAAGTCAAGGGAGTTGAAAAAGTAACTTTATGAATATTATACCGACTGTTATCCCAGGATGTTTTGAGGTTCAACCTCGAGTGGTAGAAGATAATCGCGGACGATTTGTAAAGACTTTCCATTTTGAAGTTTTTCGGCAATTTGGGTTGGATACTAATTTCATGGAAGAATATTATTCGATTTCGTGTCGGCGCGTATTGCGTGGGCTCCATTTTCAGGTACCACCCTTTGATCATTGCAAACTTGTTTATTGTGTGGAGGGGGAAGTTTTGGAAGGGATTGTCGACCTTCGCAGAGGATCACCCACGTTTGGTAAGCATTTTATGGTTCAATTAAAGGCTAGTCGGGCTAATATGCTGTTTATGCCATCCGGAATAGCGCATGGTTTTTATGTGACAAGTTCGCGGGCCATTATGATGTATAAAGTTACGACTGTTTATTCTGCGGAACACGATACTGGCATTTTATGGAATTCAGTAAATATTCCGTGGCCAGATGTTATGCCTATACTATCCGATCGTGATCAGCGATTTCAGCCGTTTAGTGAATTTCCTAACCCCTTTGTTTTTAGGTAAACTTTATGAATGGCATTAAGTCCAATACTATAATTTTGACCGGCGCTACAGGCTTTATAGGCTCTCGGCTGGCGTTACGATTGGTTCAGATCGGATGGGAGGTTCATGTCGTGGTTCGTCTATCTTCAAATATGACAGAGCTTACGCCTATTTTAAATAGTATCACGGTGCATCAATATGACGGTACTATTGGGTCAATGCTTGAGTGTGTGCGAGACGCCCATCCTAGCATGGCAATTCACATGGCCTCGTTATTTCTGGCCCAGCATCAGGCCGTGGACATTGATTCGTTGATACAAAGCAATGTCTTATTGGGAACTCAATTCGTCGAAGCTCTATCTAACTGCGGATGCCAAAGGTTGATCAATGTTGGCACCTCATGGCAACATTATAAAAATCATGACATTAATCCTGTTTGTCTCTATGCGGCCACTAAACAGGCATTTGAAATGATTCTCAATTATTACACTTCGGCCACAGCGATGAATGTGGTTACTCTGAAGCTGTTTGATACCTATGGGCTCGGTGATTCGCGAAAGAAATTATTTTACCTTTTACACCAGTGCCGTAAGAGCGGACAGGCTTTAGCTATGTCACCAGGGGAACAATTGGTGGACCTGGTTTATGTGGATGATGTTGTTGACGCGTTTTTGCTAATCTTGGAACACTTGAATAACGATAGCAGGGTATTACTATCATCCTACGCTGTTTCATCGGGGCGTCCTATTGCGTTGAAAGAGTTAGTTGGCGTTTATGAACGGGTTGTTCGCTGCAAACTTCCTATTACTTGGGGCGGGCGTTCTTACCGTCCTCGCGAGGTAATGGTGCCATGGAACACGGGGAAATCTGTTCCTGGTTGGATACCAAAAGTATCCTTGGAGGAAGGTATTAGGCGAATGGAAGATGGGAAATAAAATGTTGATAATGATTAGAGAAATAAATATTTTAGTAAACAGTGCCTATCTGATCCAGCGGGAGTTTAGTCAATGAAAATTGCTGGCCCTCCTGGAAGAGGCCTATTATATTTACTTGTGCGCCTATGGAATCATCTGAATCGGCGCCGCCAGCGCCAGTTTTTGTTGTTGTTAGGGTTAATGCTGGTTAGCGCGGTTATGGAAGTTATCAGTTTGGGAGCTATTTTACCTTTCCTTGGAGTGTTAACAGCGCCGGATCGGGTATTTGCCAACCCTGTGGTTGCTCATATTGCGCGGGTATTTGGTGTTTTATCAGCTAGTCAATTACTCTTGCCTCTTACAGTTGTGTTTGTAGTTGTTGCGCTGATAGCGGGAGCGATTCGCATGCTGTTATTATGGGCGAGTACTCACCTTACGGCAGCAAGCGGTTCAGAGCTTAGCGTAGAAGTATATCGCCGTACCCTCTATCAACCGTACCATGTGCATGTGGCCCGTAACAGCAGCGAGTTAATTAACAGCATCACTAACAAAGTAATTGGCGTTGTATTCGGGGTGATGCTGCCTTTTATTACACTAATAAGTTCAATCATGTTGTTGATAGCTATTGTGCTTACCTTAATTGCTATAAATCCTGTAGTGGCATTGGTGGCAACAGTTGTTTTTGGGAGTAGCTATGGATTGATTTCATGGAGATATAGGTTGCGGCTTAATCGCAACAGCCAGCGTATTGTCAGTGAACAAACTCAAGTGATTAAAGCCCTTCAGGAAGGTTTGGGCGGTATTCGTGATGTACTGTTGGATGGAGTTCAGCCAATTTACTGCAATATCTACCGTGAGGCGGACATACCGCTTAGGCGTGCTCAGGCGGATAACGCATTTATTGGCCAGAGCCCCCGTTATATTACTGAGGCCGTTGGTATGATGCTGATTGCTGCCTTGGCTTATGGTATTAGCAGTCAGTCTGGGGGGCTAACCGCGGCATTACCGGTACTTGGCGCATTTGTAATCGGTGCTCAACGCCTCTTACCAGCTTTTCATCAGATTTATAACGCTTGGGTTAGCATTTCAGGCAATTATGTCCAACTGGCTGATACCATTGAAATATTTGATCAAACCCTATCTATAGAAGCACAACAACCAGATTTGATGCCTTTATCATTTAGGAACACAATTCGCTTTCACTCTGTGCGTTTTCGCTATACTAGCGACGGTCCTTGGGTGCTGAATCGACTTAGCTTTACTATTGCTAAAGGTTCGTTAGTTGGGTTTGTTGGCAGTACAGGCGGCGGAAAAAGTACAGCATTAGATTTGCTGATGGGGCTATTGGCCCCCACAGAGGGTGATATTTTAGTTGATGAACAGTCTATTAGCGGTAGCCTTAGGTCCTGGCAGAAAATTATTGCTCACGTACCGCAGAGTATTTATTTGGCCGATACTACATTTGCGGAAAATATCGCCTTTGGTGTTTCGCGAGAGGCTATCAATCTGGATCGTGTGAGAGAGGCCGCACATCAGGCCCAAATAGCTGATTTTATAGAAGTCCAGCCTGAGGATTATAATGCTTGCGTAGGGGAGCGCGGCATCCGCCTTTCCGGCGGTCAGCGACAGCGTATAGGCATTGCCCGTGCTCTCTACAAAAAGGCCAATGTATTGATATTTGACGAAGCTACCAGCGCTCTTGACAATAAAACGGAGCAGGAAGTAATGGAGGCCATAGAAGGGCTTGACCGGGAGATCACCGTTTTGCTGATTGCTCATCGTCTTACTACCGTTAGGCGCTGTGATATAATCTTTGAGCTGGAACGTGGCCAGATAGTGGCGCAAGGTTCTTACGAAGAATTGCTAAAATTTAGTCCTAGTTTTCAGCGCATGGCCCGAGAACCACAGAACCGGGCGCAGGGCGATATTGGGAGTCTTGGATGAAGAATAACATGAATATGCCTAATAAAAACATTAAAGGCTTGGTTAGTGTAGGGCTGCCTACGTATAATAGGCCGGAGTCATTGAAACGAGCGCTCGATATTATAACCTCACAGACATACCGTGATCTTGAGATTATTGTATCTGATAACGCATCTCCGGGTAGTAGAGTGAAGGAAGTTGTGGAAGAATTTTTGCTTCGTGATTCAAGAATTAAATATTACAGACAGGATAAAAACAGGGGACTCCTTTTTAATACTGAATTCGTGTTAAAAAAATCACGAGGTGAATATTTTATGTGGTTTTCTGACGATGACTGGAGATCTCCAGAATTCATCGAATTCCTTGCAGCAGATCTGGAAAAGAATAGAAGTATTGACATGGCTTTCTGCGATTATCACGAAGTGTATAAGGATGGCAAGCTAGCTGAGGGTTATCCAGCAACACATCTTAGAGTTTTTAAGCCGTTTGAAAGTCGTTTCAGATTGATCAGAATAATATCATATTATTGGCAAAATGCTGTTCGTGGCAAATGCAATATTTTTTACTCTTTGTTCAGGAAAGCGGCGATTGAGGCACTGGATCTTAAAAAAATAAGCGGTGAGTACAAGTTTCTCAATATGGATAACTTAATTGTGTTTTCTCTGTTGCAGGCCGGCCCTGTATCCATAAGGCCTGAAGCTATGTGCGCTCTGACATGTGGTAATAAAAAATATTATAATGACAATGCGCGGGAAAGTAATAATTCGATACTGAGTAAGTTCTTTAATTTCTGGACAGAGCATAAAAAAGCCAGTGATCTGTATGTAAAAAATACTAATCTTTTGTTAGAGAAGGTAATAATATATTTTTCTTTTTTCCCTAGATTTACTATCCTGTTTATGTTGGTCTGTTTAAAAAAAATATTTAAACCTTTCGCTCGAGATAAAGTCAGCTACCTCGATAAGGCAGGAGAAGGGCAAATGTCTGTGAATATTCGGCGGGAGAATTCGCTTAAGCAGAAATTAGAGCTCCCACTGGTTACTCTAGTTGCGATGGCAACTCGGAATGTGGAGGAAACTTTGCAGGCACTGCTGTATAGCTGTCGAGGCGTCAAGTTCGGAAGGGTGAAACTCTTAGCGCATTATACTCCGTTTGGTTTAGACGTAAATCCGGACATAGAATTAGTCAGAGTAAAGAAGATTAAAAATATTGACGAATGGTCGCATGAGATTATTTATACTCTCAGTAAATATATCCATACTGATTTTGCGCTCTTGGTTCATGCTGATGGTTTTGTGGTGAACCCATCAGTATGGCGGAATGAATTTCTGGACTATGATTACATAGGTGCGCCATTCCCTTTGCCGTTAGATGCATTCTCATACCGGGGCATTGATGGGAGCATTGTTCGTGTCGGGAACAGCGTTTCTTTGAGAAGCAAACGGTTGTTGGAGTTGCCGGTAAAACTGAACCTGCCATGGGAGAATTACCATGGTTTTTACAACGAGGATGGATTCATTTGTGTTAAGAATAGGCATGTTTATGAACTAAATGGGATGAAATTTGCGCCGATTGATGTAGCAAAATACTTTGCGCATGAACGCATGATCCCTGAAATAAAAGGCATAAAACCGTTTGCTTTCCATAAATGGGCTGGTACTAATCGTAACTATCCAAAGTTTTAAATTCAGGTTATCATGGGAGGTAACATAATGAGTGCGCCGAGTAAAGCGTATAAGTTCCTGTTGGTGAAAGTCCAACTTGGGC
>CAZNED010000009.1:0-10021 GCA_964572275.1 uncultured Candidatus Saccharibacteria bacterium | reverse complement strand
TATAGTCCGATAGGAAAGAGTCCTTGGTACTGGTTTAACCAAGTTGGTTATCAATATCAATATGCTGGAGAAAACTTAGCTATTCATTTTTTTGATTCGGCCGAAGTTCATGAAGCATGGATGAATTCTGCTTCTCATCGCGCTAATATTCTAAACCCCCATTATCAAGAAATGGGATTAGCGGTCGTGACTGGCAATTTTGATGGGCAAGAAACATCAGTGATAGTTCAACTCTTTGGAACTCCTCGTCAGTTAGTAGAATACATTGAGCCAGCTGTCCAGGAGCCCGAAATTATTACTCCTGAAGTCTTGATTCCAGAAGCTCTAATTCCGGAAGAATCAATATTATCTGATGAAAAAGCAGAAGAAGTTGTCATATCGACGGAAGAATTGGCTTCAGATTTAATGGAGATTGAGGAAATGGTAGATGAAGAAATACCGATAGCGGATTTATCGGGAACAACAGATATGACGCCGGGAAAATTAGATCTTCAAAATCCCGATTTAAGATTATTAGGATCTTCTTCAACGGTAACTCCTGAGTTGTCAAACGACCATTGGTTCAGAATATTCAAAACGATATCTCGCCATTATGAGCAAATAGCACAGCAGTTCATGTTTTATGGCATCATTTTAATATTTATTTATTTCATGATTTCGATCGTTCGAAGACCAGTCGAAGATGCCATACAGATATGTAGTCAAACAACGGTATGGATATTGATAATCTTGTTTTTATCTTTACTGACGAAAGATTTCATTATCAGTTGGTTTTCTAACCAAATAATTATTGGTTAATGATATGGAAAAAAAATGGTCTCATTTCATTCTGCCTTTTTCCATATTTTTTATTTTTTCTCTTTTGATCATTAACTGGTCCGAGATCAGTTGGATTTTTGATTGGCATGTTATCAAAAGAGTCAGCGAAGAAATTATTATCAGCCCCAAGGACAAAGAATTAGGGAGAGAGGCGATAGGGGAGATCAACCGTTTGCTTATTCCTTCTTTGAATACCGAGGTCCCATTACGCACTCCTTCAGATGGAAGCGATATTGTGCTTTTAGAGGAATTAGATTTAGGAGTGGTCCATTATCCTTATTCGGCTGAACCCGGAGCTATCGGTAAAACAGTAATCTTAGGGCATAGTGCTCCGATCGGTTATCCTGACATAAAATTTGATCGCGTTTTTAGTGAATTAGGAGAATTGAAGCCGGGAGATGAAATCCAAATTTATTATAATGAACGTTTATTTTCTTATATTGTTGATAATGTTCAGACAATGAGCATTGATGAATATAATCATTTTTTACTTGAACCTACCGAAGAACATATTTTAATACTTTCGACATGTTATCCGCCTGGCCGTAACTGGCAAAGATGGATAGTGATTTCTCACCTCTTGACAGAATAACGTATAGGTGGTATCGTTTAGTTATTCTAGTTCAAGAAAAAGCCCGAAGGAGGCTATGATGAAGGATCTCGGTTGCATCATCGTGATGGTGATCTCGTTGTTCTTGGGAGGATGTTATCTTCCAGGAACGGAACCGTTGCCGATGCCAGTGCCTGGACCGGTGACGCCTCCTGCTACTGTGGAAGTGGCAAGGATGGAGTTGGGGCGAGCGATTGCCCAGCGCGTCGACGTCGGGGTCCTGATCGTGACCGACCAGGATTCGTACAAGATTCTCTCGCAAGAGAGGTTCGAAGGTTTGGTGAACGAGTACAGACTTCAATACTCGGCGCCACACCCTGAGGATCCGGCGACAGGATACGAGGAAGATGCACGGAGGTACATCCTTCGTAGCGAACCTCGATCGGCGGTTGGAGTCGCAAGACTTCGTCCACCGGCTCTGGCGCTGCAGTACGGGTATCAGCCGGGGCAAGAATACTCCTGGCTGATCTACGTAGCGGGCTCTTCGGGAAACATGAGTCTCTTTCTCGTCGACATCCGACGAGATCTGGGATTCCTCTGGGACGGAATCGTTGCTGGGAGCTGGGTCGCAATCTAGCTCCTGCGATGAATAGGGTGGGTGCCGAACAAAACTGTGTTAAGTTCGGCACCCGCATCCTCTTCTTGACAAAACTAGAATATTAATGTAATGTTTATTAGTTTTTAAAACATATTTAAATAATCATGAACAAAAATAATCATTTAAGATTTATTTTCTGGATAATGTTAGTGGCTGTAATAGTCAGTCCCATTTTTTCCGTCTCTGCTATAACATGGGTAACTGGTAGCGGGACAAGCACTTCTGGTACAGCTAGTAGCAGTACATACGTTGCGCCAACTACTTCCAGTACTTCATATTCCGGCACATCTTATGCCAATTCGGGTACTTCATATAGCACAAATTATTCAACTTCCTCGACGTCTTCGGGAACTTCTTATTGTAGTAATCAGTGTTCTCCTCAGGGTAAGGTTGAAACATCTGGTAATTATCAAAGAACATGCGGATTTTATGGTAGCAGCTATTGTTTAAGTTGGTCATCTTGGACACAAGTTAGTACGACTACAAGTTCAACGACTTCAAGCACTACTTATTGTACCAATCAATGTTCTCCTCAAGGCAAGATTGAGACATCTGGGAATTATCAAAGAACATGCGGATTTTATGGTAGCAGCTATTGTTTAAGTTGGTCATCTTGGACACAAGTTAGTACGACTACAAGTTCAACGACTTCAAGCACTACTTATTGTACCAATCAATGTTCTCCTCAAGGCAAGATTGAGACATCTGGGAATTATCAAAGAACATGCGGATTTTATGGTAGCAGCTATTGTTTAAGTTGGTCATCTTGGACACAAGTTAGTACGACTGTGACTCCTACTATTACTCCGACAACTTGTTCGACATCTACTTGTTCTACAAGCGGAAATTGTTCTTCTTGTTCTTCTTGTCCTTCCTGCCCGACAACTCCGGTTTATACTCCAACGAATACTTTAATTGTTCAATCAAAAGTAGATGATTCATTAACATCGGGAGCAGTAATTTCTCAGACTTCAGGGACATCAGGGATGAATGGAACGACTCAATATACTAGAACGGCTCAAGGTGATATTAGTGCTGTGTTAAGGGCACCTGAAAGCCATTCTGGAGCTAATTTCAGCTATTGGTCTGGATGTAATTCAACTTCAAGTCAAGATTGTACCGTTTCAGTTTCTGGGGGGCAAAGTAAAACCGTAACAGCTAATTATACTATGCCACTCAATACAACTTTGAATGTCCAAAGCAGAGTTGATGGTGTTTTACAAACAGGTGCTTATATTGAGCAAATTGCAGGAACGGGCAGTACAAGTGGAACGACAAGTTACACGCGTACTGTTCAAGGAGAAATTAGTACGGTCTTAAAAGCTCCTACTACTCATCTTGGAGCAGACTTCAGTTACTGGTCTGGATGCGATTCAGTTTCTCAAAGAGAGTGTGCGATATTCGTTGGGGCTGGACAGAATAAAACTGTTACAGTCCATTATACGAAGAGTTCGCTAGTTATTATTCCTAGTAGTTTAACCGTCCAAAGTCGTATTGATGGATCATTGCAAAGTGGTGCTTATATCAGTTATGTTTCAGGAACGTCCAACATGGAAGGAACAACTCAATATACGCGTAGCCGCGATGGAATGATTAGCGTAACCTTACGGGCACCAAGCACCCATGATGGATCGGAGTTTGATTACTGGACTGGTTGTAACAGTGTCTCTAATCGTGATTGTTGGGTAAGAGTGGATGAAGGTCAATCTCAAACAATCGTAGCCAACTATACGAGTTCCGTGGCAAATAGCACATTATATGTTCAAAGCCGAATAGATGGAACGCTACAATCTGGAGCAGTGATCTCTCGTGTTTCAGGAACTTATAATACGGATGGAACTACTGGTTATAGCCGCACGGTACAAGGAGATATCAGTACAGTTTTAAGAGCTCCTTCAACTCATAACGGAGCAAGCTTTAGCTATTGGTCTGGTTGCGATTCTGTTTCTTCACGCGATTGTACCGTTTGGGTTAATGAAGGACAATCTAAAACCATTACAGCAAATTATGTTCAATCAGTTGAACCAACAGTAGAGTTAGGCATTTCAAAATATGTAAAAAATATCAGTATCGGGGAAAATGTCTGGAAGCTAGAAACCAATGCCAGCCCTTCAGATGTTTTAGCTTTTAATATCCGCGTTACTAATCAGAGCTCTTCAACATTGTCTGAAGTTCAGGTTCGTGATATTTTACCTGTAAATATGTCGCTCATGAGTGGAACAGTAATGATCAACGATGTTTTAACCTCTCAGAGTATTACTTCAGGAATTGAAATAGGATATCTGTCAGCCGGACAAACTAAAGATATCACTTTTAGAGCTATAGTCGGTGCTTCATCATTATTCAGTTTTGGTACAACTACCTTAACTAATACAGCTCAAACTAAAAGTGATGGTAAGATATTTTCAGCAACAGCTTTAGTGAAAGTAATTAAGCGTGCTGTCAGTGGAGCAGCAGATATTCCTACAGGAATTGGTGGAACATTGACTAGTTATCTGATATTACCGTTCTTGAGCGGTTTATTCGGAATCTTTATTTTCCGCAAGCAATGGATTCTGTTCGGTCGCTGGTTAGATAATCGGCATAGAGAAGCTTATGCTTATCGTTCTGAGAAAGCATTGCACAGAGCGATTAATCAGGTACAACAGATCAATTAAAAGAAAAAATAAAAACTCCACCTTTAATCTAAAAGGTGGAGTTTTTGTATTTGGGGATAAATTGTTAATAAATTGACATAAAATAAGGATTTTTAACTTACATTAAAAGTGTTTGACATGAATATCTATTTGGGCTAAAGTGACGGCAGATGTATAGATGTGGAGAGAAGTGGGGATAAGTTGTCATAAAAGTGGATAACCCTTTAAAATGTTTATCGGAGAATATAAATATTTAATAGACAGCAAAAAAAGATTAGCGATCCCTGCAAAATTCAGGGCAGAGTTAGGGTCGAAAGCAATCGTAACGAGAGGATTGGACAGAAGTTTATTTTTATATACCAAAAAAACATGGCAGGCTGTCGCTGATAAATTGAGCACCCTGCCATTTTCTCAATCAGATGTAAGAGGTTTCTCGCGTATTATGTTAGCTGGTGCCATGGAGGTCGATGTTGATAAGGCTGGACGTATTTTACTCCCAGATTATTTAAAAGAATATGCCTCGCTAGATAAAGAAGTTGCAGTGATTGGTATTTCCAATCGCATCGAAATTTGGGATATGAAAAGCTGGTCAGAATACAAGAAAAATACGGAAAAAGAAATTGGCAATATGTCTGAGAGACTTAAAGAATTGGGCATATAAAATGCATATTCCCGTTTTACAAGAAGAATTAATCAGTTATTTAAATCCAGGTCGCAATGAGAATTTTATCGATGGAACAATTAACGGGGGAGGGCATGCGCGTTTAATTTTGAATCGCACGAGTCCGAACGGAAAGTTATTAGGAATAGATTGGACACAAGAATTAGTCGAAGAGTTAACCAATCAATTCAATGCTGAAGGTTATGATGCAAGAGTAAAATTAGTTTGTGACAATTTCGCTCGATTAAGCGAGATAGTTCATGAAAATCAATTTAATCCAGTTAATGGAATATTGCTTGATTTGGGCTTTTCTAGTTGGCACATTGAACAATCCGGAAAAGGATTTAGCTTTTTAAAAAATGAAAGATTGGACATGAGATTCAATCAGCATAATAAGCTTGATGCTTGGACAATTGTTAACCAATGGCCCGAAGAAGAAATCGGTGCGGCTCTTCGTGATTATGGCCAGGAAAGATTTTGGCGCAAGATTTCATCAAATATAGTAGCGGAGCGGCAATTGAATCCTATCAATACCACGCACGATCTGACAAAAGTAATCGAAAGATCAGTTCCGGCTTGGTATCGAGGGCAGAGAATCAATGCCTCAACTAAGACATTCCAGGCAATTAGGATAATGGTTAATCGAGAGTTATCAAACTTATCGAGAGTTTTACCACAAATTATAGAGATATTGGCTCCAGGCGGGCGCATAGCCATTATCTCATTCCACGAGCTAGAGGATCGTATCGTAAAGCAGTTTTTAAAAGGGGAGGAGGTAGAGGGAGCGGTTGAGCTGTTAACCAAGCGTCCCATTAAAGCATCTGAAAATGAGATCAATCAAAATAGACGTGCCCGCTCGGCGCGCCTAAGAGTAGCTTTAAAAAAATAATTAAATTTAAAATGAAAATCAAATTTATCGTAGCCGTTAATTTATTGACAGTAGTAATGCTATCGGCTTTTTATGTTTTTCAAATTATCGAAGTGAGCGAATATGATTATCAAATAAGGGATTATAAACAAGAGTTAATAAAATTGAAAGAATCGCTTACCAGATTAGAGAATGTTTATGCATCTTCTTCTTCCTTAGCCAATCTATGGCCAGCCATTAATGATTTAGGGTTTGAAGAGGTGGAAGAAATAATATATGTTAGCGTCGAAGAGCAGACATTCGCAGCTAAGTGATAGATCATGTCGAATGTTCGTACATATATTGTTTTCATATTTTTCTTTCTATTAAATATTACACTCATTGGGCGCCTGTATATTCTTCAGGTAAGAGACGGAGCGCTTTATAGAGCAAGAGCTCAGGGGCAGCAAGAATTGCTTCAAGAAGTCCAAGGCGACCGTGGGCGTATTTTTTTTAGCGGAGGAGAGTATTTAGCCACTAATCAAAAGCGCAATGTTGTTTATTTCTCCCCAGATGAAATATTGACAGATGATGAGCTATCGGCATTTCTATCGGAGATAATCGGAGAAGATCTATCAACATTGAGCGGACCTGCAATCATTAAGAGAGAGTTGACAGATGAACAGATGTCATTGATAAAAGAACTAAATCATCCATTATTAAATAAAGTGGAAGAGCAGTTAGTTCGTTTTTATCCGCAAGGTAAAATGGCTGCTCATATTGTTGGGTTTTTAGGTGGATATCAGATTGGTCAATATGGGCTGGAAGAGTATTATGATCAATATTTGCGAGGCCAATCTGCTCTAACCAGAAGTTTTTCATTTTTAAGTTTTGATGATAATTATGATGAATCTTCGGCGACACCAGGAGATAATTTATATCTTACGATTGATTATAATATTCAATTCCAGGCCGAGCTTCTATTAGAGCAAGCTCAAGAAGATTGGCAAATTGAGAGCGGAACTATTATCGTGGCCGAACCTCGAACAGGACGTATCTTAGCCATGGCTAATTATCCAAGTTTTGATCCGAATTTTTATGGCCAAGAAGAAAGTATGGAAAGTTTTATCAATCCGGCTACCCAGCAATTGTTTGAACCAGGTTCTATTTTTAAAGTGATAACGATGTCGGCTGGACTGAATGAACATTTAGTCACGCCCGAAACAACTTATGTCGACACAGAGTCCGTTTCGGTCGGAGGTCCGCCTATTTATAATTATCGACAGAGAACTTGGGGAGAGCAATCGATGATAGAGGTATTAAATAAATCAATTAATACTGGCTCGGTTTTTGTACAACAGAAGCTTGGCCGCGAATTATTTTTAAAATATGTTGATCTCTTCGGTTTTACTCGTCCAACGGGCATTGATTTAGCTGGAGAAGAATTTTCAGCCAATCGAACTTTAAAAAAGGGTTATAATCGAGATTTAGCCACGGCATCATTCGGACAAGGAATTGCCACAACTCCAATACAATTGATCACGGCTATCAATGCCATAGCTAATGATGGGATAATCATGAAGCCATTTATTGTTGAAAAACGCATTAGCCATGACGGAACGATTCATGAAACTCAGCCAGAAATAATGGGTCAAGCAATTGATGCTCGAGTGGCGGCTCAGGTAACAATGATGATGGTTGACGTCGTTAGCGAAGGTTATGGCCGACCGGCCGGAGTAAAAGGCTATCTTATTGCCGGGAAAACGGGAACCGCTCAAATTCCTAAACCAGAAGGAGGGTATTTAGAAGAGACGATCCACGGTTTTGCCGGGTATGGGCCAGCCCTTGATCCTGCTTTCACTATTTTAGTTAAATTGGATGCGCCACAAGCAATTAATTCATCGGATTCAGCCGCCCCGATTTTTGGAAAATTAGCACAATATATCCTTAATTATTATAAAATTTTGCCAGAAACTGGTGAATAAAAACATTTAATGATAGAATATTAGTATGTCTTTGGCCCCGTCATCTAGCGGTCTAGGATACATGGTTCTCAGCCATGTTACACGGGTTCGAGTCCCGTCGGGGCTGCTTTTTAATATCTTATTTATTGACAAACGTGAATATTGTGCTATCGTTTAGCGGGAATGGAAAAAAGGAGCATCCTTTGCTTATAATTCCTTCCTAAAGGAGGTGTGAAATGGAGGGAGACGTCAAGAAAGGAACCGTTGATCCAGAAGAGAAGGGGAGAATCGCATACATGATTCTCCGAAAGGAATGGACAACCAAAAAGGAATGGACAACCAAACGGTTGCTCGATCCTGAAGCGATGAGGAAAGAGGCCGGGCAGTGGGCCAAGGATCTTGGGATTCCGGTTCGCACAGCTCGCGCGATGGTGGCAGACCTGGTCGAAGACTTGTCTTCACAGGTCATTGATGCTCTCAGAGCCGCGTGAATACGTGGTAAACAATATGCCAAGAGGCGGGGTTTGGACGCAAGCGTCCTTTAAAAGGGTAATTGCTTTCTTCTGCTTGCATGTATATGCGTAGCGGATCGAGGCAGAATAAGAACCTCTCCTTCCGATTGGCGTGTGACGGGGCGGGGAGAGTTAGAGGTTTCTCTCGTAGGAACTGAAAACTCTCCCCATCATTCTTCTTATAATTTGAAAGTTTCTATAAAATAGGTTATTATTAATCACAGTGATCAGATCACATTTTTTTATTTTACTTAATTATGTTTGCTATTATTGAGACAGGAGGAAAACAATATTTGGTTTCAGCTGGTAACCGCATCAAGATTGAAAAATTAGATAAAAAAGAAGGCGCTAAAGTTAAATTCAATCAAGTATTGATGGTGAGCGACGAGAAAGATGTTGTTGTCGGACAACCCTTGGTTAAAGGTGCCTCAGTTGAGGGGAAGATTTTAGCGCAAAAAAAAGGACCCAAGATTACAATTCTTAAGTATAATGCCAAGAAGAGATATCAAAAGAAGATTGGCCATCGTCAACGCTATACAGAAGTTGAGATCACAGATATAAAGAATTAATCAGAACGTTCTCTTAGTGCATTTTTAAGAGTTTCAGGATCAGCATATTCTAATTCAGCACCCTTGGGCAATCCTTGCCTGGGGGTTGTTGTTTTTATATCCGGGCAATATTTGTGGATAATGTTCTTCAGGTAATTAGTCAGAGCTAACCCCTCAGTGGTGGGATTAATAGCTAAAATTACTTCTTGAATGCCGTTCTCTTGCAGGTGTTTAATAAGTTTCTTGGCTCGGGGTTTAAAATTTTCTACTTCAAACCAGAAGACAGCTGGTCCGATGATTAAATAACGACCATAATAATCTTTAGTTTCTTCGATAGCATTGAGGTCGGTCTCTTTTTCAACTACACAAATAATATCTTGTTTTCTTTTGGAATCACGACAAATAGGGCAGAGAATTTCATCTGATTGAGTATCAAAAGGGTAATAGCAAAAATTACATAATTTCAAACTACCTAAATCATATATGGTTTTAACCAAAATATCTCTTTTCTCTGGCTCCAAATGGGCCAGATAAAGAGCATAACGAGTGGCGGTGCGCATGCCGATCCCGGGCCACTTTACTAATTCATTGATTAATCTATGGAGAGTATTAGAAAGCATCTTGCTGCTCAAAAGAACTTTCTTCCAAATTGCGGAATGTGACTCTTGGGCCGTCAAAATAGAGAGAGGCCTGGCCGACTGGTCCATTGCGGTGTTTAGCGATAAGGATATCGGCAATATTTTCTTGAGAAGAATTCTCTTTATAAAAATCTTCGCGATAAATAAACATAACCACATCAGCATCTTGTTCGATGCTTCCACTTTCA
>CAZNED010000008.1:9810-13418 GCA_964572275.1 uncultured Candidatus Saccharibacteria bacterium | reverse complement strand
CCTCAGTACCAGTTGTGAATGAATAATCACCTTCTTCCCAACCAGCAAATGGATTGTCTGCCAAATCTGTTACATCAGTAGTAATAGTTACATAATATTCTGTTTCGTAATCCAATAGGTTTTCGGGGACAAGAATAGCTTGAGTTATGAGCACACCATCTTTGCTGTAATCTGTTCCGATAGTTACATCCAAGGCAATTTCATCTTCATTCTCATTGAAGAGCTTAATATTGTCCGGTTTGATTGTGCTTTGATTCATACGTTCGCTGAAGTTTATTACCACCCATTCATCAACATTTATATCACCTGCTCCATCGGCTGGATAAACAGATTCTACAGTTGGAGGAGTAGTTTCTACTTCTGCTAAAGTTGTAAAGAATATGGCCTCAGAGCCACCCATTTCATTACCAGTATCATCTTGGCACTTAATCTTATATGCATAGAACACACTTGGAGTAAGGCCTTCTAACAATTTAGAATGGTTAATATCATCTCCCGTTTCCATGGCAAACATTTCTGCGAATAATGTGTTGCCATCTTGAGTAGTGTATTTACAAACAGCAGCTTCATTCGTTATCACATTCAGAGTAGCTGTTGTTGTTGTAACTTCCGTTGCAAAAACAGTAACGCCCGGAGCTGTTGAATCTATCGTTCTAGTATTATTAGTTGCTACTGCATTTGCATTACCTGCTAGATCAGTAGCTACTATAACAATTGTCGCTTCACCGTCCGAGAAAGCAGGAACCTGCCAGTTGAAAGTCCAAACTAAATTACTAACTTTCGTCATACTAGTTGCTGGCACTCCTTGATTAGTCGTCGTGATGGCAATCGTCGGAACAGGATCTTCGTTTATGGCATCACTTTCAGTGAAAGTAGCTGTAATAACTACAATTTCTTGAGCGATGAGAGATCTATTAGGATTATAGGTTAAAGCAACTGTCGGAGCAGTAGTATCAATAACCAATGCTTTATTTGCACCTAAGGAATTAGCTGCTCCTGGTTCTGCTAAAGTTAAAACTGCATTATTTCCCGCTGCATCTTTGATCGTTCCTCCATTGAGGGTTAATGAACCATTGGCAACATAATCAAGATCAGTAGAAGTATCTCCGGGCTGAACAGTATAAAGGAAGGTCAAAGTATTTGTTCCCGTTCCATCGTCATAAATAGCCTGTCTGTTCGTTGCACCAGTTTCTAGCTCTAATTGAGGAGCTCCAACAATATTAACTGATTCATCAAAGGTAATAGTAATCTCTATTTCTTCTCCAGCTTTATAAGAATCGTTATCTGTCGTAGAGGTAACATTGGTAACCTCAGGCGCTGTCTCGTCATAAGTCACGCTTGATTCGTCCGTGGTGGCAACAACCTGATCACCGGCTACGCCAGCCACATCGCTGAAATCAATCGTGAAACCAATCGCTGCCTCTGTATCGTCAGCTTGCATCAATCGTGTAGCTGTACAAACAGAAGAGGCAACTCCTGGAGTACAACTAACGTCATCAGCCGCCTCACCATCTATGGTCACCACAACCGATCCTTCAGTAATGAATTCACTTGAAGTAAAGGTCAAGGTAACCGTATCGCCTTCTTTGGCCAACGTAGTTACCGCATTATCAGATTCGATCGAAACCGGAAGAAGTGTTGGTTGGGTAGCGTCTTTGGTATGGCTTTCGCCATTTTCTGCTATCTCTCCGGCCGCATAAGCATTACCAGCAACGTCTGTGATAGCTACTCCTGGAGTAACCTTAATGTGAGCATCAATAGCCGCATTCGTGATGAATGTTGTCGTATCGATTGGATCGACAGCTTCCAGGGTCAAGGTCACGGTATCGCCATCGCTTAAAACAGCTGTGGCGATATCATAAGTAAGATCTTCGGCCTGGTTTGTCACCGTCCAATTCGCAATATTTTCAGCTAATGTCTCGTTAACGGCTTCGTCAAACTCAACCGTTATCGTATTTGGTTGAACATTATTATTAACATCGATATTGGCAGCAGGTAGGGTTGGGGCTGTCTCGTCATAAGTCACGCTTGATTCGTCCGTGGTGGCAACAACCTGATCACCGGCTACGCCAGCCACATCGCTGAAATCAATCGTGAAACCAATCGCTGCCTCTGTATCGTCAGCTTGCATCAATCGTGTAGCTGTACAAACAGAAGAGGCAACTCCTGGAGTACAACTAACGTCATCAGCCGCCTCACCATCTATGGTCACCACAACCGATCCTTCAGTAATGAATTCACTTGAAGTAAAGGTCAAGGTAACCGTATCGCCTTCTTTGGCCAACGTAGTTACCGCATTATCAGATTCGATCGAAACCGGAAGAAGTGTTGGTTGGGTAGCGTCTTTGGTATGGCTTTCGCCATTTTCTGCTATCTCTCCGGCCGCATAAGCATTACCAGCAACGTCTGTGATAGCTACTCCTGGAGTAACCTTAATGTGAGCATCAATAGCCGCATTCGTGATGAATGTTGTCGTATCGATTGGATCGACAGCTTCCAGGGTCAAGGTCACGGTATCGCCATCGCTTAAAACAGCTGTGGCGATATCATAAGTAAGATCTTCGGCCTGGTTTGTCACCGTCCAATTCGCAATATTTTCAGCTAATGTCTCGTTAACGGCTTCGTCAAACTCAACCGTTATCGTATTTGGTTGAACATTATTATTAACATCGATATTGGCAGCAGGTAGGGTTGGGGCTACTTCATCCCAAGCAGCAACAGCAACGCCAACACCATCTGTTTCTAAAGGATTACCAGCTCGATCAGTGACTGCTCCATTATCTCCAGCAGTATAGGTTACGGTCACGCCTTCTTTGCCTGAAACCAACATATTCTCAACCGTTAAAACAACCAGATCATTTGTTGCTCCTGGAGCAACATTAGTAACAGCATAAGTTATTAATGCGTCATCTGTTTGAGCAACTGTAAATCCACCATCGTTAGCTTTAGTAATAGTATCGGCATCAGCCAATTCATCTAAGGTCACGGTTATTTGTGTATCTGAATTACGGATAGCGCTATCAAGGGTTGGGGCTGTAACATCTGCAATAAAATCATCAGTTGTTGGTGTTGCCGCAGAAGACACGTCTCCTACCTCCGACACATCTCTCATTAAAACATCCGCTGCCGCCATGCTTACATTAAATTGGTCACCTGTCGTCCATGTGCTACTTGTCTTGAAGACTAGATAGAACCAATAATCTGTAGCTGCTATTTCAAAGTCATTCTTTGTTCCTTTTGCTCCCCAACTAAAAGTTGTTGGCATATTGTAGTTTATCGAAGCCGAACCATACATAGCCACTTGTTCATCATCAGCCGGGACCATAGTCGCGTCGGTGCTTTTATAAACAGCAACATTGGCAATCTCATCACCATCTCCCATTCCTGAAACGGTGTTGATAGTGAACTGAATTTTTTCCACATAATCATCCGTGTCATCTGTTTGCGCCTTAAACCAAATGACGTTCTGCCAATCACTGCTTACTTTGACATAAACATCGTCTGACGTTGCGCTTGTAACATCAGTTCCAAATGCTGGTGCTGCATACACCTTATTAACAAAAACCCCGCCAGCAATTAGTATAACCGCCAAAGCGAGGATGCTTATT
>CAZNED010000008.1:0-9710 GCA_964572275.1 uncultured Candidatus Saccharibacteria bacterium | reverse complement strand
AACCGCCAAAGCGAGGATGCTTATTTTAGAGAAAATCTTATTCATTTTTATTAATTTAATTTTTTAAATTTTAATTTAATATAGAAAGAGAACCACCTGCTTTTGATTCGACCGCAGATTGTAATCTTTCTCGAAAATAATGACAAAAGAACATCGCTTCATAAAATTAAAATAATTCTATGAGGCCATTAAATCTGAATACATTATAAACCCACTAATATAAATATCAAGCATTTAAAATAGAGAAAATGAAAATAAATAATCAATTTTTAAATCAAACTTTCTTCTCGCGAAAATCAACTTTTCGCCCTCGCGCTTTTGGAGCATGATGCTGGGTTAAATCTCGTGCTTTTTCCAAAATCTTCTGGGAAATAGAAGCCGAACCATAAGATCGAACCAATGTAGTCGGCCCGGCCATTCCTTTTAAATCAATAATAATATCTCCGGATTTGACCAGCTTCTTTAAGAACTTGTTATCATCTTCACGCCTTCCAACAATAATCTTAATCTTCCCCTCCCAATAGTGCCGACCATATTTTAATAATTCAATATCGTTACCCGATACTTCTTTCTTCTTTCTTAACAACTCTTTCAATCTTAAAGAAAATTCTTTATCGGTTAATAAACATCCTCCAGCGGGTGAAGGATAATCTTTCAATTTAAATTTCTTAGCCAGGTTGATCTGTTTTCGTCTTGATCGGCCTGAAATGGATTCCAGGCGAGACCGATCAATTAAACCCTGATTCTCGGGAATAGTAGTTTGTAACAATTGAGCCGAAAGAGGGCGTACCAAAAATCCCTGCAAACCGGATTCTTTTTCAACCAATTTCAGACGTTCTTTAGTTTGGCTCATCGGTCTTTGACCCAGCACCTCTCCCGTCGCCACAAAATCATAACCATCTCTATCCATAATGATGCGAGCTTGTTTCAACATCAAAGCATGGCAATCGACACAAGGATTGAATGCCCGACCATAACCATGCTTCGGTGATTTAACAATTCTCAATTGTTCATCGGAAAAATCCACCACCTTTAATCTGAGACCGTTTGATCTGGCCGATTGACGAGCTAAATCAGCCGAGAAGAAATAGCTTTTTAAAAAAACCAAATCAACCTTGACCCCTTGTTGTTCCAACATCTTGACTCCCAGTAAAGAATCCAATCCTCCTGAGAAAAGAAACAATGCCTTTGTTTTTTTCTTAGCCATTTATTTGATTGATTACTTCCATAAGCACAGCCGCTGTTTTCTCAATATCGTGGCGGACGAAACCGGCTGATCTCGATAAATCTCTTTCCCATACCTGAGCATGACGATCTTTAAGATCATTCAAAGAATATTCCACTATCTCGGCCTTCTCTCTTTCATAACCCTGAATTCTTTCCAAAGAAGGTTTAACATTATTGAAAATAATCCAATCAAATACATCTGCAAATAAATATTTCTCTAATTCAAAAACAAAGTCCGCTCCCGAGAAGCCATGAGTTTCACCAAACTTGGTCATCAAGTTACATAAATATAATTTATGAGCCCGCGTTTCCTTCATCGCTTCTTTCATTCCTGAAACTAATAGATTAGGAACGATACTGGTAAATAAATCTCCCGGACCGATCACAATCAAATCGGCTTCATTGATAGCTTGACGAGCTTCTTCATTCAAAACACAAGGTTTATCATAGAATATTCTTTTTATTCTCAAGCAACCATCATGCTTGGGGCAGTCAATATTAGTTTCGCCTTTAACAATGCTTCCATCTTCCAACTCAGCCATTAAATGAACATTATCCAAAGTAACCGGCAGAACGCGACCACGTGCCCCCAAAATACGAGCCGCCTCGTGAACACCGGCGGCGAATCCTCCTTTTAAATCAGCTAAAGCAATTAAAAATAAATTACCGAAACTGTGATTCAATGAATGACCGTTGAAACGATAATTGAAAAGCTCTGATAATGTTCTTCTCGATTCGGACAGAGCCACCAAGGCCATACGAATATCACCCGGAGGCAAAACACCAAATTCTTCTCTTAGTCTTCCGGTTGAACCACCACTGTCAGCCATAGAAACGATAGCTGATAGTTTAACCGGATGTTCTTTTAATCCGGATAAGACCGAAAAGATACCTGTTCCCCCTCCAATAACCACTACTTTGGGCCAGGCATTTCTCATAATAATTCTTGCTCTAGAATCTTCTTGTTAATATTACGGCGAGTTGAACGTTTAATGACGCGTTTCTCCCCCCAAGTTGATTTCTGGACTTCATAGAAAATACCTAAAGGAGGTTGGCTGTTATCATAATTCCAAGAATCAATCAATCTTCTGGCCTCAACATAATTATTCTTTTGATTCTCTGAGACAAAATTCTGGTTCTGCCGCAATGAAGCAAAATCATTCGGGCGAAAAGTCAGACAAGGTTGAATGATTTCCACCAAAGAGAATCCTTGGTGATCCATAGCTGATTTAATGATTCTCTTAAATGAATTAGGATCAAATACCGAGACTCGAGCAATGAAAGTAGCTCCGGCTGATAAAGCTACAGACAAGGGGTTATAGGGATTATCTTTAGATCCCTCCGGCGTGGTATTGCCGCGATAACCAACTTCCGTTACTGGCGTAGCTTGACCGACGGTCAAGGCAAAAACCCTGTTGTTAAAGACCAATGCCGTTATATCGGGATTGAGCCGACTCATTTGAATCAAATGATTCGCTCCTTCAGCATAAGCTCCACCATCTCCCAAGAACCCAATCACTTTCAAATTGGGATTGGCCATTTTTATACCCAGAGCTGTAACTAATGTTCGACCATGTAAAGCATAAAAGCTATTCATATCCAATCGATCATAAAACTTGCCGACACATCCAATATCAGTTACTGCTACCAAGTTATTTTTCTTGAATCCAGATTTAACAAAATCAGCAAAAACCTCTTTGATCGCTTCTAAGGCAATATTATTGGAGCAACCCGGACACCAAGTATTGGGATATGAAGTACTAAAATCTTTCATGAAAGTTTTTTAACTTGTTTAACTATTTCATCCGAAGTAAATGGCCTTCCATCGTATTTCAATATTTTCTTTTCAATCAAACGACCCGTTTCCATCGCTATTAAATGACCCAATAATCCCGTAACATTATTTTCAATTAAAATAACATCTTTGGATTTATCAATTTCTTTTAAAACAATATCTTTGGGGAAAGGAGCTAAATAAGATATTTGTAAGAATCGATAATCGGGCAGATCTTCCAAGCTATCTTTAATCGCTCCCCAGGTTGAACCGAAGCCGATAAGCAGACGTGATCCTTTGCCCCAAACTTGAGCCGGTTGCCAGCGCATGATAGAGCGCATAGCTGCTTTTTCTTTGCGCCACCTTTTTTCATTCATCTTTTTAATCATAACCGGATCCTCGGTAGTTAACCCCCACTCATCATGTTCATAGCTACTAGCTCTAACGACGGCATTCTGCCCGGGCACAGCCCGAGGAGAAACCCCATCTGTTGTTAAAGCATAACTTTGATAATTCTTCCCGGGATTTGAAATAATGTTCTTATCAGGCTGAATCTTGCCATAAGAAATCTCATCCAAAGTATAATGACTTTCGCTCAAATGTTTATCGCTTAATATGATAGCCGGCAAACGATAACGATAAGCCAGATAAAATGCTTCCATGGTGCGAGTAATGGCCTCACCCGGATGGCCTGGAGCTATTAAGATTCTAGGAAATTCTCCAGCTCCGGCGAAACGAGCAAACTCCAAATCCCCCTGGGCCGTATGAGTTGGAACGCCGGTAGCTGGTCCGATCCGTTGAGCTAGATAAATAACCAAAGGGGTTTCGGCCATACCAGCCAAGCCAAGAGCTTCGCTCATTAGAGCAAATCCCCCTCCTGAAGTCCCAACCATCGCCATTGATCCGGCATAACTGGCTCCCAAAGCGGCATTGATAACACCGATTTCGTCTTCGATCTGTTCGACTATAAGATTGTGTTTTTTAGCTTTTCGAGCTAACTCAATTAATAAGCCGGTGGCCGGCGTCATAGGATAAGAGAGATAAATATCTAAGCCCGAAGCTAAAGCTCCTTGAGCCACTCCTTTTGTTCCATCAAGGAAATAACGCTTTCGCAAATTTAATGTTTTTAATGGCTCTTGAATTAAACCGCAATCATGGCCCAGTTTTATCGTTTTGATGACTTCACTCGGAGAAGACATCTCCTTTTCAGCTGCCTTCTTCAGCGCATTTAAAGGTAAGCCCCAATTCTTAAATAATAACCCTAAAAGGATATTGTTGACCTGAACCGAACTTTCTTTGATTCCTGCTTTCCCTAAACAATATTTAGCGTCATTGCGCTTTAGAACTAATGTTTTTTTAGAAATAGAAGATCTATGCTGTTCTGAGCTTCCGTCTAAATCAATCACGGCTGCGAATTCATTCTGGTGAGAATGAATAGGTTTGTCAGAGAAACTGATGATATTGAAATTATGGCCACCTTTTATCAGAGATCCATAATCCCTATAAATAAAACTATAATAACCGGCATTGACTAATGCTCGTCCAATCAAAACCGAAGTAGTATTCATTCCTTGTCCGGCCTGCCCGCAGATTAAAATGCTTTTTTTCATTTAGTCACAAAATTAATAAGACGGTCTGGAACAAAGGCAACCTGTTTAACAGATTGACCATTTAAAAACTTTTTAATCTTTTCAGATTTTTGAGCTTCTATCACCGCTTCTTCCTGAGAAAGACCAGCTGGCAATTCCAATCTATCACGGAGCTTGCCGTCCACTTGAACTACTAGCACTATCTTATCCGATTTAATGTCATCCGGATTGTAGCTTGGCCAGTGTTTTGAAAAAACAGAGCAAAAAGGATCTTCCTTTTTACCAAGCTGCTCTTGCCAAAGCTCTTCTGCTAAATAAGGGGCAAAAGGAACAAGCATAATCGCTAATTGCTCCAGGTGTTCAACCGAAACTTTCATCTGTTGTTTTAGCCCATTAACGATAATCATTAATTGAGCAATAGCCGTATTAAATTTCAAGTCATTTAGATCTTGAGTTATTTTCTGAATAGATTGAGCCATGATTCTATTCATATCGGGACTAGATGAACCGCGGGGCATCTGATAGACATCCCAAATCCTATTCAAAAAACGAACCATGCCGCTCAAACCATTATCGCGCCAATCTCCTCCTTGCCTCATGTCTCCCAAGAACATCAAATAGAGCCTTACTGCATCAGTTCCATATTTAGACAAGTATTCATCCGGATTAACAATATTGCCTCGGGACTTGCTGATCTTAGCTCCATTGCGAATTAAAAGACCATGCGCTCTGAATTTCTTAAATGGATCTTCAGATGGTAGGTAACCTAATTCATGAAGAACCATGGCGATGAAGCGAACATAAAGCAGATGAAGAACACTGTGCTCCCTCCCGCCGATATACATATCAACCGGTAACCAACGCGATAATCTATTAGCATCCAGCGCCCGATCATTAAAATCAGTGCAAAGGTAGCGCAGATAATACCAACATGAATCAACGAATGGATCGGAAACGTCCGTTTCCCTCCGAGCCGGAGCATGACATTTAGGACATTTAACATTCACAAAGTCTTCCACTTTGCTCAGTGGTCCATGACCGGATCCATCCGGTTTAAAGTCATCCACGTCTGGTAAAAGCACCGGTAAATCTTCTTCCGGAACCGGGACCCAGCCACAATTCTGGCAATAAATCATGGGGATGGGCGGACCCCAATAGCGCTGACGGCTGATACACCAATCTCTTAATCGATAAGCCGTTTCGGCCGAACCGTAATTATTCTCTTCTAGCCAAGCGATAATTTTATCTTTGGCCATTTCTGATTCTAATCCATTCAAAAACTCGGAATTGATATTAATGCCTGAACCTGAATAAGGTAATTCGGCATCATCTTCATCAACTGGTTTTACAACCGGAATGATTTCTAATTTATAAAGCTGAGCGAACTCCCAATCACGCTCATCATGAGCCGGAACAGCCATGATCGCTCCCGTCCCGTAATCAGATAAAATATAATTAGCAACAAAGATGGGAATATTCTTTTTATTAACCGGATTGATAGCCATCAATCCTTCTATTTTCAAGCCAGTTTTCTCTCTATCTTCCCTGGAGTCCGTACGCGCAGAAGAAGCATATTCTTTAATAGCTTCATAATTGGCAATCTCTTCT
The DNA here is from genome assembly GCA_964572275.1 of uncultured Candidatus Saccharibacteria bacterium. Taxonomy (GTDB): domain Bacteria; phylum Patescibacteriota; class Minisyncoccia; order Minisyncoccales; family UBA1441; genus CAYZEC01. The sequence continues at coordinate 3,512 of CAZNED010000008.1, read as the reverse complement.
TTGAACTTATCAATCAGTGGATGTTCTGGCGAAAGGACCATATAAGTACAACCAAAGAGAGTGTCCGGACGAGTTGTAAAAACTTCTATCTCATCAGTTTTACGACCTGATTTAACGGAAAACTTAATGCGCGCTCCCGTGCTGCGACCGATCCAATTTCGCTGCGTTGTTTTCACCTCTTCGCTCCAATCGATCTTATCCAATCCTTGCCACAACCTTTCGGCATAATCAGTAATGCGCCAGAACCATTGTTCCATTTCCTTCTTTTCAACAACGCTGTCGCAGCGTTCACACTTGTCGTCTATGACTTGTTCATTAGCTAAAACTGTCTGGCAAGACGGACACCAATTCACTTCGGAACGACGTCGATAAGCCAGTCCCTTTTGATACATTTTCAAAAACAACCATTGCGTCCATCGGTAATAATCCGGCTTGTATGTCTCCACTGTCCGACTCCAATCATAAGCATTCCCAATTTGCTTCAATTGTTCATAAAATCTCTTTTCCGTTCGGATACTAACATCTCGAATATGTTCATTAATCTTTAGGGCGTAATTCTCACTATGGATACCGAATCCATCTAGCCCGATCGGCTCAAAAACATCATGGCCTTGTAAACGCATAAACCGTCCATAGGCATCGCTGTGAACAAAAGCATACATGTTACCCATGTGTAATCCTTCAGCCGAAGGATAAGGAAACATCATTAAGTTATAAAAAGGATGAGGAGCTTGATCTAAATCAACTTGATAGATTTTAAACTCATCCCATATCTTCTGCCATTTTTCTTCTATTTTATGAGGCTGATATTCCTCCATGTTTTTCTAATTGAAATAATTTATAAGCATTTTTCTTGGTAATATCGGCAACTTCCTGAGCCGGTATCTTTTTGATATAAGCTATCTTCTCTAAAACGATTCTCAACCCTAGATGAGGAGCATTCCTTTTGCGACCCAGAGAAGGAGGAGTCAAATAAGGTGAATCTGTTTCTATTAAGATACGATCCAAGGGCGTGCTCTTAATAACTTCATCTAATTCCATTTTGAAAATCAATCCGTTGAATCCAAGATAATAATCAAGATTAATAAGTTCTCGAGCGTCAGCCAAGGTTCCCGAAAAAGAATGAATCACTCCTGGTATTCCCAACATCTCTTTTCGTAACATGGAAATCAATTCTCGATAAGCCTGACGGCAATGCATGATCATCGGCAATGCATATTCTTTAGCCCATTGGCCATGTTGATTAAACAGATCTTGCTGCCGTTTCTTTTCATTCTCATTATTGAGACATTGCATGAAATCAAGACCGGTTTCGCCTATTGCCACCACTTTTCGCTGATTAAATAAATCCTGAAAGTTATCGAGAGGTTCGGGACGGCTAGTTGGATGAAGTCCGATTGAGGCATAAAGTCCTCCATTCTTGGCCATCTCTATGGCTTGCAGTGATGATTCATAATCAACTCCGACATTAATAATTTCTATGTCGAGATCGCGACAGAACGAGATAACTTCTCCGCGATCTTGGTCGAATTCAGATGAATTTAAATGAGCATGCGTGTCGATCATTTGAGCCGGGGGAAAAGACTTTCGGCTTTCTGTTTCCCTGAAAGCTGATCGATAATACGCTGGCTGGCATCAGGCAAAAAGGGCTGAAGCAGAGAAGCGATCTTCTTGATAACGGAGAGAAGATTGGCGACTACCACTGATGCTCCTTCTTCTCCTTTCCATGGTTCTTCTTGCTCAATATATTGATCGCAAAAAGCAATCAAATTCCAAATAGTCATCAACGCCTCGCGGAAATCATAATTCATCATAGCCTGGTCATACTCTTTCTGGACCTCTTTAATAGCCTGGCCTACTTCCAATCCGGTCAATTCGGCTTCAACTTTCATTTCTCGGGCTAGCTTAGTAACTCGCGCTACTAAATTACCCAATCCTCCGGCTAAGTCAGCGTTATAGCGCTCTTGAAACTTCGGCAAACTGAAGTCACCATCCTTGACCGTAGGAATCTCCCTCAATAAGAAATAACGGACTGCATCAATACCGTATTCTTTAACCAATTTGTGAGGATCGATTCCGGTTTTAGCGCTTTTAGACATCTTCTGCCCATTAATCGTCAACCACCCATGCGTTAAAATAATTTGGGGCAAGGGTAAATCTGCGGCTAAAAGAAAAGCCGGCCAATAAACTGCATGAAACTTTAAAATATCTTTACCGATACAGTGAATTTTCAAGGGATTCTCAACCCACCAATCTTTAAATTTACGGCCGTCTTTGCCATACTCCAAGGCACTAATGTAATTAGTCAGAGCATCAAACCAACACCATATCTTCTGGCTTTTATCCCCGGGAACGTCTATGCCCCAACCTTGTAATCGCTCAGCCGAACGAGAAATACAAATATCTTCCAATCCCTGATCAATAAATCCCAGCACTTCATTCTTCCGAGATTCCGGCAAAACTTTAATCTGATCAGCTTCAATGATCTTGCGAAGCTGTTTCTGATAACGAGAAAGTTTGAAGAAATAATTTTCTTCTTCAACCAATTCCAACTCTTTGCCATGAATGGGACAAAGTCCATCCGGCGCCTCTTCTTTCTTGTAATAGGCCTCACAGTTCCCACAAAGCAATCCTTTGTATTTCTTTAAATAAATATCCTTTTTAACCTTTTCCCATAATTTATGGACAGCTTGCTCGTGTCTTTTTTCGCTGGTTCGGATAAAATCATCAATTGAAAGATTCAATGTTTCTTTCAAAGCCAAAAAACTATCAGATTTTTCTTGAACAAAGCCTTTAATCGGCATGCCTTTATCTTTAGCCGCCCGAACCGTACCTAAACTGTTCTCGTCCGTTCCTGTTAAGAAAAAGACCTCAGCTCCTTTATTGCGATGATAACGAGCTAAAGCATCAGCCTGTATTTTTTCCAGAGCATGACCGAGATGAGCTTCAGCGTTAACATAATCAATGGCTGTTGTAATATATATTTTCGATTCTTCTTTCATCCCTCGGAATTAATTGTTTCTGTTAATTTCTCCGGCTCGTATTCGCCGCTCTTCATATCCAAGACAAATTGATAAATAATCGCTGTCATTGGAATAGCCAAGAAGGCCCCGACCAAACCAAATAACGATCCGCCGATAGCTAAAGAAAGCAAAATCAAATAAGGAGGAATTCCGTTCATCTTGCGAGTCAGAATCGGACCTAAAACATAAGATTCAATTGTTTGAATAATGAATAGCACCGCTAAAACAATCAAGGCCGTTGGCCAACCAATTTGAAGGCCGGCGATCAAAGTGCCTAATAATGTGGCCACTAATGAACCGACATAAGGGATGAAATTGGCAATACCGGCAATCAGAGCTAAAACGAAGGCGGCATTAAGACCAAATAATTGATAGGTCAAGAAATAGGCGGCCATAACAAATAGAGAACAGATGATTCTTGATCCGAACCAATAAGTAACTTGACGGCGACTGCGTGTCCAGGCTTTCAATACGCGATTTTGATATTTA
>CAZNED010000007.1:0-18486 GCA_964572275.1 uncultured Candidatus Saccharibacteria bacterium | reverse complement strand
ACGATGAGGAGTACGTTGCTCGACTGCTCTTGAAAGTTGTGATAAGACAAGAACCGGAATATTCAATTCCTTGGCGATTCCTTTTAAAGCTCGCGAATTCTCAGTAACCTGTTGCACCATAGATTGCATGGAATTCATCGGATGCATAAGTTGAAGATAGTCAATAACTAGAAGCCCTAATCCGTAATTAGCCTGGAGTCTTCTCGCCATAGCTCTCATTTGCAAAATATTGACTCCGGAACTATCATCGATGAATATTGGTGCTTCTGCTAATATTCCTAAAGCGGATTGGATGCGGGCAAAATCATTCTCTTCTCCTTTTTCAGAAAGTCGTCCGGTGCGTAATTTCCATAAATCAACATTAGATTGTCCAGCTAGCATTCTGTCTATGATCTGATCTTGTGACATTTCTAAACTGAAAATGCCGACAGGAACTTTGCTGAAAACAGCTACATTTCGAGCAATATCCAAAGCTAAGGCACTTTTTCCCATGCTTGGTCTTGCAGCTAAGATAATCAAATCAGATTTTTGTAATCCGGCGAGCATGTTATCTAATTTAGTGAAACCGGTTGATAAACCTCGTAAATTTCCTTTATGTTTTGATAATTGATCAATACGGTCAAATGTTTTTTCTAACCCTTCGCGTAAAGGTCGGAATCTTTGGGTTAATGATTTTTGAGCAATACCAAAAATGCTTTTTTCGGCCTGATCCAATAAAACATCGCTATCTTCGGATTCATTGCGAGCGATAGATCCAATTTCATAAGAAGCGCTGATAAGATCTCTGAGAATGCGTTTTTTCTGAACAATATTGGCATAGTTAGTAATATTACTGGCTGTCGGAACCGAACTAACTAATTCTGACAGATAGGCCTGCCCGCCAATATTTTCTAATAAATCCTTTTCTTTCAATGCATTGGCTACGCTAATGATATCAATCGGAGTATTGCGCTGAAATAGATCTAACATGATCCGGTAAATCTTTTGATGTTCCGGGTAATAAAAATCTTCAACCAATAAAAAATCAGCTACGCGAATAATAGCGCTAACATCGATCATTAAGCTGCCGAGTAAACAAACCTCGGCTTCTTTATTCTGAGGTGGGAGTTGGTTCGAAGAACGCTGAGCCATATATTCTCATTGTATCTCAAAGAAGAGATAAATCAATTTCAGTTTTCTTGGAGTATTTTAATCTTAGCTTGAGGTTATTTGCGAACCGGAATCGTTATCTTCGATTCTATACCCAAGCTGTTCAATTTGCTGACGTAAATCATCAGCTTCGGACCATTTTTTAAGCCGTCTCAATTGTTCTCTCTGCTCAGCCAAGTTTTTTATTTTCTGAGGGATCAAATTATTTTGAGCGATAAATTCTTCAATTTTAATCCCTAAAACTTGGTCCCAATTGACTAAGAGCTTTAAAGCCTTTTGAGCATCGGCAGAATCTATCTTCTTCTGATCAATCAAACGGTTGCTTTCGGTTATAAAATCAAAAATCAAGGCCAAGGCTCGGGGAGTGTCGAGATTATTTTGAAGATGTTTCTTAAATTCTTTTCGATAATGAGAAATATCTAGAGGAGATTTAATCTTTTTTGAAAAACTATATTCAGAAAGCCTTTTGGTTGCTTGTCTTATTTTATCAAGATTCTTTTGGGCTTGGCTCATAGATGCCCAACTAAAGTCTTGTTTGCTTTGGTAATGAGAGCTTAGAATAAATAATCGATAAGCAAGGGGATCATATCCTTTTTTAATTAAATCTTTGATAACAATGAAATTGCCTTTTGATTTAGACATCTTCGCTTGTTTCATCTGCAAGAATTCAACATGAAGCCAAAGATTGGCTTGAGGCTTATTATAAGCGGCTTCCGATTGAGCGATTTCATTTTCATGATGAACACCAATATGATCTACGCCACCGGTATGAATGTCAAAAGGTTGACCTAAATATTTCTTGGAAATAGCAGAGCATTCAATATGCCAACCTGGGAAACCGATACCCCAAGGAGAGGGCCATTCTTGCTGTCTTCTTTGATCTTTCGGAGAAAACTTCCAAAGAGCGAAATCGGTAGGATTTTTCTTTTCTTCTGATAATTTAATACGAGCTCCGGCCTTCTTCTCTTGGCTTGTTTGGCCGGATAATTGTCCGTACTTTTTGAATTTTGAAGTATCAAAATAAATTCCATCGCTGGTCTGATAGGTATAGCCTTTTTTCTCTAATTTCTGGACCAATTGAATCATTTCAGCGATATGCTCGCTGGCTCTGGGCATTATTTGAGGTGGTTGAATATTTAACAACTTTCCGTCTTCAATGAAGGCATGGAAATAAAAATCAGTTATTTCTTGAGCCGTCTTATTTTCTTTTTCAGCTTCTGCTTCTACTTTGTCTTGGCCGGTATCAGCATCGGAAGTAAGATGGCCAACATCGGTAATATTCATTACTTGTTTGGTTTGATATCCAAGATAGTTAAATGTTCTTTTTAATAAGTCGGCTATTAAAAAACTGCGCCAATTACCAATATGAGGATATTGATAAACGGTTGGTCCGCAATTATACATAGTTATCTGGTGCGGCTTAATTGGTTTTAGCTTTTCTTGTTTTTTAGTAAGCGTATTATATAAATTCATTGATGCTATTTTATCATAAATAAACTGGTTTGATTCAAGCTCTTTTTATTGCTATTATTCTTTTGTTATATTATGTCTCATCTAGCCCTTTATCGTAAATACAGACCGCAGAATTTTTCAGATTTTGTTGGTCAAAAGCATATTGTTGAGGCTATCTCAGCAGCCGTTAGCCAGGATATAATCTCGCATGCTTATTTATTTGATGGACCAAAAGGGACGGGCAAGACTAGCATGGCCCGTCTTTTAGCTAAAGCAATCAATTGCCAGAATAGAAAGCCGGGAGAATCGGAACCATGTAATGATTGCGATTCTTGTTTAGATATTAATAGTGGGCGAGCTATCGATTTGATCGAAATCGATGCGGCTTCTAATCGGGGAATTGACGATATTAGGCAGCTGAGAGAAGATATTAATTTTTTGCCGGTTAAAAGCCAATACAAAGTTTTGATCTTAGATGAAAGTCATCGCTTAACCAAGGATGCCGTTAATGCTTTATTAAAAACATTGGAAGAGCCACCGGCTCATGCTGTTTTTATCTTAGCAACTACAGAGGTTTATAATATGTTGCCCACGATTGTTTCTCGCTGCCAACGTTTTGATTTTCATAATCTAAACCTAGAGGAAATTAAAAATAGATTGGGTCAGATTTTAGAATTTGAGAAAGTTGGTTTTGAGCCGGAGGCTCTTTCTCTAATAGCTCAGAGTTCTCAAGGATCTTTAAGAAATGCTGAAAGCTTGCTTGATGCTTGTCTGACGTTAGCCTTATCTCACCCTAATCCGATTATTAAAGTTGATGAGGTGCGTAACCTTCTTGGTTTGATTGAAGTAGAAAAAACGAGTAAATTAGTTAATTTTATAGCTGAGAAGAAAGCCAGCGATGCTGTTGTTTTCTTGAATGAATTGGCCGGACAAGGGATCAGCCCTCATGAATTAAGCCGGGCTATTGTTAATTATCTACGTTACGTTTTATTGTTTCAAATCAATCCTGAATTTGATAGTTTTGAGATGATGGATCTTTCTCCAGAAGAGAAAGATAGAATGAAAAAACAGGGCAAAGTATTTACAAGAGAAAAGCTTTGCACCATAATAGATTTATTCCTAGAAACACAGAGGAAAGTTGATTACAGCGCCATCGCTTTGCTACCTTTGGAATTGGCGCTGATCAGAAGCAGTGAGTGATATAATGCCGGATCGTCTAATGGTAGGACGTTGGGTTTTGGTCCCAAAAATCGGGGTTCGAGTCCCTGTCCGGCAACATCTTTAAGTTAGCGATTGAGAGGGATAATTTTTCATTTGACAAGGATTTCCCATAGGTTAAACTTAAGTTAACATAAAGTTAATCTTAAAAACATAAACTATGGAAAATATTATTAACCTAAAAGAACTAAGGGAAAATATGCAACAATACGCCAAGAAAGTTCAAAGTGGCGATTCTTTTGTCGTTTTTAAAAGATCTAAACCTTTGTTCAGAATTACTCCGATTGAGATCGATGTTTGGGAAGAAGTAATAGATTTTACCAAGATTAGAAAAGGCGGAGTCCACCTGGAAGAGTTGCTACGACGCTTGTAATCTAATCTATGGATAAAATCGAGAAAGCTTTAAATAAATTATCTGTTAAAGAAAGAAAAGGCACAAAAGAAATATTACTCCAGATAAATGAAGGTAATTTTCAGAAACTCGATTTAAAAAAGCTAAAAAATAGAGATGATATTTTTCGCGTTCGCAAAGGTAATATTCGTATTATTTTTTATAAAAAAGATAATAGCATTAAAATTTTAAGCATCGAGCGCAGAGCCACAACGACCTATAGAAGATTTTAGATCATAGTCATCTGTGAATAGAATAAGAGATCCTGTTAAGAAGACGACCGAATTTAGTTAGAATTCTAGCGCGGCAACATCTTTGAGCTGGTGACCGAAACATTCAAAGGCTGTCTCGGTTTTCATGTTATGATATTATTGAAAATATGAAAGCAATGTTACAAATAGATTATTTAAAGAAAGATGTAGATGAATTGCAAAAATTATACGGAAATCCGAAATTAAATGCTATTTACGGTGCCGGTTGCATTCATAAGCCAAAGATTCTGTTCTTGTTTATGAATCCAACAGCCAAAAACATTTCATCGATTCCAGATTGGGAAGGCCTAAGAGCTCCATGGATTGGAACTAAGAATATATGGAAATTGTTCAATTCTTTAGATATTATTGACGATTTAATTTTTAGAAAAATACAAAGTGATTTAAATAATACTTGGACTTATAATTTTGCTTTTTCTGTATACGATACATTAAATAAGAAATCTATTTATGTAACAAATCTTGCGAAGTGCACTCAAGATGATGCGAGATCATTGAAAGATAAAGTTTTTAAAGATTATCTTGAGAATACATTAGCAGAGATTTATGCAGTAAATCCTTTGAGAATAATTTCTTTTGGTAACCAGGTTTCTTCAATTCTATTGAATAAGAAAATTCAAGTTTCAAATTATAAAAATCAAGAAAAAGAAATTCTGAAACTAAAGAACAAGACTTATGATGTTTTTCCCACTTATTATCCTGTCGGACAGGGCATGAGAAATATAGATAAATCAATAAGCAGAATTAGTTCTATTATTAATTCTTGAATATGGACCATGTGGCGATAATGAGGCAATTATGGAGTTTAACTGAAAAGATATTGATTGGCTGATAAAAAGCTTAATCTTACCAGCAATGCTTGTTTTAAAGATAATTTTCTGGGATGGTATTATTAATAAAATAAATTAAGAGTATGTCTCTTGATAAAATAATTATTCCAAATCACAAAAATTTTGAAGAATTGAAGAATAAAATAAAGGAAGATGGTGTTGAAAAATTACATATTCTTTCTGATTTTGACAGGACCTTAACATACGGTGCAGTAAACGGCGTCAAAACTCCGTCTATCATCTCCATGCTTAGAGATGGCAATCATTTAACAAATGATTATGCTGAGCAAGCCAATGCTCTCTTTGAAAAGTATCATCCTGTAGAAATAGATACTTCAATCCCCTTGGAAGATAAAAAAAGATTAATGCAAGAGTGGTGGCATACTCATAATGAATTACTTATTAATTCTGATTTATCCTTTTCCGATCTACAGGATATCGTTAACAACGGTCATGTTGGGTTCAGAGATAAGGTAGACATTTTTTTAGATTTTCTTTACCAACAATCAATACCATTGATAATCCTTTCAGCTAGTGGATGCGGCGATGCTATTCAATTGTTTTTCAAAAAAATAAATAAAGATTATTCTAATATTCATTACATTACCAATCAATTTAATTGGGACAATAAGGGGCAGGCCGTTTCTAGCAAAGAACCGATTATCCATGTCATGAATAAGAACGAAATAGTCCTAGAAAAGATACCGGAGGTGTATCAAATTATTCAAAACAAAAAGAATGTGATTTTAATAGGCGATAGTTTGGGTGATCTTGGGATGATTGAGGGATTTAATTACGACAATCTTATTAAGATTGGTTTCTTAAACCTCTATGAAGAAGATCAAAAGCAGTATTATTTAGATAATTTTGATGTTATTTTGACGGGTGATGGCGATTTTTCTTTTATTAATGAATTAATTAAAAATTTAATTGATATATCTTGATACAAATTAGGGCAATTTTGTAATGATTTTAATAAACTATAATTAATATTTCATAAAAATGAAAAAACAAATTATTGAAAAAATATCTTCTTTAATTATTGCCGCCTTCGGACTAGTTGCTGCCTTAGCATGGAATGGAGCTATTCAATCTATCTTTAAGAGAATATTCGGCACTGCTGAAACTATGGGTCCGATGATTATTTATGCGGTTGTAGTTACGATTATAGCTGTGTTTGCCACGATAGGTATCGCCAAAATAACAGAAAAGAACGAGAGTTAATATTTTTCTATTCAATTATTCAAATCATTATCTTCTCAGAAGATAATGATTTTTTATTTTAAACAGATTTCTTATATTTGACAAAAACATAAAATAGTATTTAATTATATTATCCAAATGGAATGAAAGGAGGATTCCGCTGTTGTTCTACATGGTAGGCTAACCATCAATCGGATAAGGAGTGTGCCATGGAGAGACTTACGGCGAAGGAGTTGGCGCATGAGTGGCGCTCTCTTCCGCTTCAATGTCTGGAGCGAGAAGCGAGAGAGCTTCCTCCAGTCAAGGATGACGACAAGCTTGTCGGAGAAGCTCCGGAGGAGTTTCGGCAGATGCTCACGTTGGCGTCGTGCTACGAACAAGCGGCGCGCAACTTTTGGGCCAAGCATCAAGTCTCTGGGAAAGAGGATGATTGCCGGGCGGCGCGTCACAACGAGGCGTTCTGCGAGGCGCTGGAGAAGATGGCTTGGATTCTTCTCCGAGAGCACTTCGGCCTGTGGAGTCGTGACAGCGCTGAAATCAGAGTGTGCGAGGGGTGGCAGATTGTCATCCCGAAGGAAAAGATGCCACTCTTCGAGGCGACCGTCACGATCATCAAGCCCGCCAAGCGGGGCTGATCACAACACCGGGTTCGGGGGGCCGGGGGACTCTCTACGGAGGGTCTCCCGGCGGTTTCTTTTAATAAATAAAATGTTTTAATTAAATTAATGAAAAGCCAATCAGCTTTAAATAATATAATTAATGAAATTAAGGAATCGGCTAATAAAGAAAAGGCTAAATCTTTGCAAAGATTTTTTAAAACTGGTTTAGGGGAATATGGAGAAGGAGACATATTCATCGGATTAAATAATTTTGATCAAAAAATAATTGCTCGAAAGTTTTGTAATTTATCTCTTAAGGATCTGGAATCTTTATTAAAGAATAAAATTCATGAATGTCGCTCTACGGCTTTAAGTATCTTGATTGACCAATACCAAAAAGGAGATGGAATAAAGAAAGAGAAAATATTCAATCTTTATTTAAGAAATATAAAATATATTAACAATTGGGATTTAGTAGATATTTCGTCATATAAAATAGTCGGTAATTATTTATTAGATAAACCACGCAATCTTTTATATCAATTATCAGAATCTAAGGATGTTTGGGCTCGGAGGATCAGTATTATTTCTACATTCGAATTCATCCGCCATAATGAATTTAAGGACACCCTAAAGATAGCGAGGATACTTGTTAACGATGAGCATGATTTAATTCATAAAGCGGTAGGATGGATGCTGAGAGAGATTGGAAAAAGAAATTTAATCCAAGAAGAAAAATTTCTAGATAAATATCATCGTCTTATGCCTCGGACCATGTTAAGATATGCCATAGAAAGGTTTGGCAAAGACAAGAGAGTTTATTATATGAAAAAATAATGTGACTAAATCAAAAATCATATCCATATCAATTGTTTTGTTTAGTTTTATTGTGGCTCTAGTTGTATATGGTTATATGCCCAATATTATGGATGGGCATTGGAATGCTCAAGGTATAATGGATGGTCAGATATCTAAATTCTGGGGAGTCTTCTTAATTCCGATAATAAATTTCTTCATATTATTGATGTTTTTAATAATACCTCGTATCGATCCCTTAAAGGAAAATATAAAAAAGTTTAAAAAGTATTTTGATTTCTTCTTAATCATTACTTTATTTTTTCTTAATTATATATACATATTAACGCTCATTTGGAATTTAGGGCATCGATTCAATATGATTCAGGTCACGATGCCAGGATTTGCTATCTTATGGTATGTTTGTGGCGTTTTGGTTAAGAATACTGAGCGTAATTGGTTCATTGGAATCAGAACGCCGTGGACTTTGATGGATGATCAAGTATGGAGAAAAACGCATGATTTAGCTGGAACAGCTTTTAAAATATCAGCGTTATTGGTTATTGTCGGTATGATTTTTGATTCGATGGCGATATTATTTGTAATAATTCCACCAATTATTTTTATGTCTTTATTGATGTTCTATTCTTATTTTATTTATCGTCGCATAAATCAACTTAAAAGATAAAATAATTATTCACAATGGCTTTAGAATTACCAATCGTTTTAATCATCGCCTCGATCTTATTGCTTTTAGCTATAATTTATCGATGGCTGGGGCAATTAAAAGAATTGCTTCGTGAAAATAGAGAGAGGTCTTACGAAATAATCGAAGAGAAGATAAGAAGAGAAGAGCAATATATTGATAGTCGTAAAGCCGATATCAAAAACTTGATAGAACAAGTAGCTGAACAATTGAAAGAAAGTCAACAGAAAATGGAAATAGCTGAGAAGGATCGGTTGGCAACATTCAATCAATTGAAAGTTACGCTTGAACAACAGAATCAAACTGCTGAACATCTTCAATTATCAACCGATCGATTAAAGGATATTCTTTCTAATAATCAAAAGAGGGGACAGTATGGTGAAGAGGTAGCTGAGCAATTAATTCAGGCCGTTGGGTTTGTGCGTGGTGAAAATTATTTGGTTCATCCTCAAACAGATTCGGAAACACGACCGGATTTAACATTATTATTGCCGGATAAAAGTAAAGTCAATATTGATGTCAAATTTCCATTAAACGCTTTAATGGAATATCAGGATTCAAACAATGAATCAGAGAAGACCAGATTATTGAAAAAATTCTCAGTCGATGTTCGCCAAAAAATCAAAGAAGTGACCAGCCGTTCTTATATCAATCCCGATGAAGGTACAGCCGATTTTGTAATTCTCTTTGTTCCCAATGAGATGGTATTCAGTTTTATATATGAAAAACTAAGAGATGTTTGGCAGGATGCCCTGAAGCAAAAAGTTATTTTAGCCGGTCCATTTAGTTTTGTCGCCATTCTAAGGACGATTCATTGGTCCCATCAGACTTTTAAGTATCAAGAGAATTTGAGAGAGATTATAAAATTGGTAAAAGTTTTCGAAGATGAATATGATAAATTTGATCAAGGACTTAATAAGCTGGGTGACTATATCAATAATGCTTCCGAACAATATCAGAAGTTGGCGCAAGTACGCCATCGTAAATTAACAAATATTATTGATCGCATCAAAGGCGAAAATGAAATTGATTTGTCTTCTTCAAATTAACGCTCTAGATTTTTTTAAAGATTCAGATTAAAATAAAAATACATTGATTGATTTTTAAAAATGATTCGAAAGAATTTTGAAAAAAATCTCACAAAGATTGATCGCATATCAGCATGGATTCTTTTAATTGCTTTCATCTTATATATGATCAGTGGTTACGGTTTAACCAAAGGATTGATTGCGCAACCATTGTCTCGGACATTACATGTTCAATTCCTACCATTGATTGTTATTATTACTTTTGTTTTGCATATTGGTTTATCATTGCGCATGGCTTTTATCAGATGGCAGATATGGAATCGAATCAGTAAAATATTTCTAATCCTAGGTTGTCTATTATTCCTGGGATTTTTTATCTATGTCGAATTGTTCTACGAAAGAATACCTAAGATTGAAGAATCTATTTTAATAGAAGAAGAATTAGAGATTGATATGAATGAAATAACGGAGAAAGAAACAGAAGCAACAGAGGAATTAGAAGAAGATAATTTAAAGGTATTCACTTTAAAAGAATTGTCTTATTATGATGGTCTTAATGGCCGCCCGGCTTATGTAGCAGTTGATGGCATTGTCTACGATAATACTGAAATATTTAAGAATGGTCAGCATTATTCTCATGTTGCCGGTCAAGAATTAACCGAGGCCTTTTATTCTTATCATATCTTAGAAGAAATAGCTAAATATCCTGTTGTCGGCCGATTAGCTAAATAAGATAGATCTTATATAATTTTAAATCATTTCCGTCAAGTTAATTAACTCTTTATTATGGCTACTATTGCCCGCAAAACCAAGGCTGTCTCTAAGAAGAAAGCCAAGGTCGTAAAGAAAGTCGCTAAGCCCAAGAAGAAAGCCGTGAAGAAGACAGCCAAGAAGACAGTTAAAAAGGTTGTCAGAAAGGCTACTCCCAAGAAGAGGGTGAAGAAGACTACGCGAGCCAAAGCTAAAAGGTAACGCACAAAAGTGGGTTACTGTTTCTGCCTAATGTGGGGCGAGGGGTAATAATCTCTCGTCCCACATGGCGTTATATTGTGAATTTTATTCAAAAAAATTATAAAACGGTATTAATCGCTATCATATCTTTTTTAATATTGATTATTTTAGCTTCATGGAAAGCGCAAGATGATCATTCGATAGAAGTTTCTGATTTTGAAGAATGTGCCCGCTATTATATGGTTGCTCCTGCACATCCGGCTAAATGTTGGACTCCAAATGGAGAAGTGCACATACAATACTCATTTGATGATGAGCGAGCGAAGATTGATTTGGATGATGCAACTGATTGGCTAGTGAATAATAATAATTTGAAGATAGAGGGAGAGGTTATCGGTGGATGGTTTTTTGAGGCAAGCTTTCCAGCAGAGCTTTGGGATCAGCAAGGTCGAAGATTTGTTTGGTCTATAGCAACAACTCAGGATGACTGGATGACAACTGATTTAGTGCCATTTGAAATCACGTTTGAAATACCGGATAATTATCAAATAGAAAACGCCATTTTGGTCTTGACTAAAGATAATCCAAGTGGACTTCCGGAATATGATGATGCTTTAGCTTGGCCCATTCATTTAAAATATTCTTTACTGGAAGACTAATGCTCGTAAGATTGAGAAAAATCGTAGAAATATTATATGATGCATTATTCCCGCCGTCTTGCCTTAATTGTAATAAATCTGGGAAATATATTTGTGAAGATTGTGAATTATTCTTGACAGAAGCCGAACCTATTTTCGCAGAACATAATATTGCTACATCAGGTGCTTTAATCAATAAGAAGAGAATATCTTTTAATTTGATAAGCGCTTGGGAAAAAAATAACTTTACTGATCGAATCGTAACTAAGATTTACCAGAATCAAGCGACGCATCTATTAAAGGAATTAATTCGGAGGGCTTTGATAATATTTTTAAACAATAAAAGCTTGAGCAGATTCTGGATCGCTTGGTTCGATCTAAATACAGAAATTATCATTAGCTCTTCTCCAGAAGAATCGTCAAATTGTTTTCATTTTTCTGATTTAATGATTAAAGAATTAATATCTTTAACCGATCGATCTCACAACATCCATCCTATTCTTAGCCAAAAAAGCGCTATTGTCGTCAGTCTATCTTTCCATAACCGCATGGAATATATGCTTAAAGAATTAGAACAATACGGTTTTGATGATATCTGGGTGTTGGTTTTGGTAAGATGATCATGTTAAAATCTAGGTATTATGTCATCAGATAAACCAATCATAGAGTTTGAAGAATTTAGTAAGATTGATTTAAAAGTTGCTGAGATTATTGAAGCCGAACCAATAATGGATTCGGATAAATTAATAAAGCTTCAAATTGACCTTGGCGATGAACAACGTCAAATAGTGGCTGGCATTAAATCTTTCTATAATCCAGAAGACTTAGTCGGGCGACAAATTATTATTGTGGCTAATTTAGCCCCACGCACGATGATGGGATATGAAAGTAGGGGAATGTTGTTAGCTGCAAACGGTGATTTTCCAATATTATTACAACCAATGCAAAAAGTTAAACCTGGTTCCAAAATTAATTGATTATTATCATGGAAAATTTTAAAATTGATAAAGATAAATGTATCGGCTGTGGAAGCTGTGAACTTAATTGTCCAAATGTTTTCGAAATTAGCATGAGCAGTGGAAAGGCTGAGATAAAATCAAATTATGATTATGAAGAGAATAAGAAGTGCATTGATCAGGCAATTAAAGATTGCCCCACTCAAGCAATTTATAAAGAAGAATAAATGTTACATTCTCCTCTTAAAGAAACTGAATCGGATTATTTAATCTCTTCACGACGGCAGAGATGCAAAGATATTCTGGCTCGGGAAGATTTAAACGAAGAAGGCCTCATAGAATTTTATATTGCATTGCATGTTGTTTTAGAAGTTGGGCTTAATGCTTTATTGCGTCATTTAGCTTTATGGCATGCTCAATCTTTTTTTGATAAGGCCGAGATAATAGATCAGGTTGACGATGTTAACTTTAAAGACAAAGTAGCTATATTTCTTTATCATGCGCAATTCGATTTTGTGGATCAGCATCAAGATGTTGAAAAACATCATGATATCTTGAAGAAAATAGTTCATTTTTCAGAAATTCGCAATGAATTATTGCACGGTCACGCTATAAGCACTTTTATTTTAGATGGAAAAAGCCAGGATTCTGATGTTCGGCGCAAGATGAATCAGGCGACTTTAACACAACAGATTAATCTTTTTAAAGATATTATTAGGGGAATGCATTTCTTTTTAGATCATCTGATTGATTCTCCAAAAGAAAAAATAGATAAAGAAGGTTTGAAAAATAAATATCTTGATATTGAATTTTTAGGAAAATAACCTCTTTGAATCATGAATAAAAATTCTCATATTCCAATACATCTTGGAATTATCATGGATGGGAATCGTCGATGGGCCCGCAGTAGGAATCAACTTCCTTTTACGGGGCATCAGGTTGGATATGAAACTTTAAAAAAATCTATTATTTGGTGTAAAGAATTGGGCATTAAATATTTAACGGTCTTTGCTTTTTCTTCAGAAAATTGGAATCGTTCTTCCGAAGAAGTCTCCTTGCTAATGAATTTAGCAATGAAAGTTCTTGAAGAAGACCTTGCATGGTTTTTAGAAGAAGGCGTTAAGATAAAAGCCATAGGAGAAAGAGATCGCTTGGATATAGTATTAAGAGAGAGAATTGTTCGAGCAGAATCAAAGACAAAGGGCAATGAAGATATTGTGTTAATAATTGCAATTAGTTACGGAGGCCGACAAGAAATTGTACATGCTTTACGGAAGATGGCGGCAGCCAAGATCGGAGAGAATCAAGTTGATGAATCATCGATTGAATCTAATCTATGGACAGCCGGATTGCCGGACGTTGATCTTATTATTCGTACAGGAGGAGAGCAACGTCTTTCAGGTTTCCTTTTATGGCAAGCAGCTTATGCCGAATTATATTTTTTATCTAAATACTGGCCAGATTTCAGCAAAGAGGATTTAGAAGGAGCATTAACAGAATATGCTCAACGTCGAAGAAATTTCGGAAAATAGAAACGGGGGTGTCCACTGGACACCCCTCTTTCTCTACTACGTTGCTTAGTTCTCAGCCAGATATGTCAACAGGTCTTCGGGCTTTCGTTTAGTCGAAAGTATGCCCTTCTGATCGTTCACTCTGAAGAGCAGAGTGACCATTCCACAGGGGGCGTCTCCGGACCGGTCGACGATAGCTCGAGCTTCGATGCTGTCGCGGGCTTTCTTCACGAGAGACAATGCTTCCCTCTGTGTGATCTCCTTTGGCATGGCTGGCCTCCTTGATATGTTGATTCTAGAATGATATTGATAGATGTCAAGAGATAGCATAGGATATATTTGATATAATAAAAATTAATTATGCGCGGATTTAGCAATAAATTACTTATCATTTTGTGTATCGGAACGATTATCGTTCTAGGTGGGAAGTTATTCAGCGATATGCGGCAATGGACATCTTTTTCTTCTATTATAGATAATATAGAAAAATTACCTGATCTGGCACATATGATAGTCGAACCAATAATATCTGTTGATCCTTTGATCATCGAGAGTGATCCACAGAATGAGCCAGTCGAATATATTCTGACAGCGGATAATATTTTTAATTTGACCAATCGGCAAAGATCAGTATATGAAATACCGTTGTTATCACGTAATGCCTTATTAGATTATGCAGCTCAATTGAAGATGGAAGACATGTTCGCTAAGCAATATTTTGCTCATGATTCTCCACAAGGAGACGGAATTGAAGTTTCAGTTAAAAAAGCAAATTATAAATATATTTTAGTTGGAGAAAATTTAGCGTTGGGTGATTTTGAAAATGAATTAGAATTAGTTGAGGGGTGGATGAATAGTCCGGGCCATCGCGAGAATATCTTGAATGAATCCTATCGAGAAATTGGAATTGCTACACGCTCTGGCCAATTCAACGGTCAAAACACATGGTTGGCAGTGCAAATTTTCGGGCGAGCATTAGATGATTGTCCAGCACCTGACGAACAAATACTAGCTTTAATTGAATTTAATAAAAATTCTCTGGAGGATAAATATATAGAACTGCAGAATGCGCATCAAAATTTAGAAAATATTCGTCCGCGTCGTGGAGAATATTACCAGCAATTAGTAGAAGATTATAATTATTTGGTAGGGGAGTATAATCTGTTGAATGCTGAAACAGAAGGATTAATCGAAGGGTATAATAGACAGGTTGAAGAATTCAATTTGTGTCTTGAAGAGATATAATCTTCAGTCTATTATTTCCCATTTGATATCTTTATCTTTGCCAACAAACTCCAACCATTCTCCATCGTCATTGATGGCGTACCATTTTTGTTTGGCTTTGCTCCAGATAAGTGGCATATTCTGATAGAATGGTTTTTTGACAATTTCTCGAGGATTAAGTCTATCTAATTCCAGCCATTTCTTAACAACGGTTTCAATACTATATTCTAACTTTCGCGAATCTGCCCATTGAGCCACACGGGTGATAGCTTGGCAGGCCTTTTCGGCAGATCCAGCTAATTCTAGTATTTCTTTGGCCGGTCGTGTATAACGAGCATAAATAATTTTTTTCTTTCTGGCATTTTCTTTGATTTCGTCTAGAGAAAATCCTCGCGTATAAAAATAATGGTTTACAATTTTCTGAATATCTGTTTCAAGAATATCTTTTTTCGTCTCTTTAATCATCTTCTTATTTTACTCGAAAATTATTCTTATAGCTATAATAATATGCTAAAATTATTTCGAAATGATCCAAAGAATTTTTATTTCTATCAAATTACCAGATAAAACCAAGGAAGATTTATCTCTGATCAGGTCGGGATATGATTTGCCTGTTAATTGGGCTCCGGAAGATAATCTTCACATCACATTGCTTTTTTTAGGAGCAGTTAATTCTGAAAATACTCCTCAAATTATTAAAATAATAGAAGGGATAGTCAAGTCATATAAGCCATTTAATTTAATATTTGAGAAGATCGAATATGGTCCTGGATCAGAAATTCCGCCACGTACGATTTGTTTGCGAGGGCCAAAAAATATTTATTTTGAAAAATTAAGAAAAGAGATTGATCAGGCATTGAAGAAACAAAATCTTTATTATGCTCCAAAATATTCTGCCGATATAAAAATTCATGTTACCCTAGGCAGGGTAAAAAAATGGGAATGGGCTAGAATCGAACCAGAAGATCGAGTACCAGTTGATAGAGATGTCTTTTTTGAAATTCCAGTTAATGAGCTTTTGATTATGGAAAGCAAAATCAGTCCAGGGAAAGCTCCGAAATACAGCATTATTGAAACAATTCCTTTGGATAATTCATGAAAATACATTGTATTGGTATCGGCGGTATAGGTGTCTCGGCCTTAGCTCGATATTATATAACTAAGGGACATCGTATAACTGGGTCAGATTTAGGTGAGTCTGAAATTATTGATGGTTTGAGAAAATTCGGAGCGGAAATTATTTTAGGAAAACAACAGACCGGGAATATTCCCGAAGATGCTGATTTAGTTATATATAGCGCTGCTGTCACAGAAGATAATCCGGAATTGAAAAGAGCTCAAGAAATTCGCGTAGAGCGGCCAACTTTAGAAGTACTTACTTATGCTCAGGCATTGGGAAGATTAACACGTGAATATTTTACGATTGCTGTTTCAGGAACACATGGAAAAAGCACGACGGTGGCTATGTTGTCTCTGGTTTTGATTGAAGCAGGTTTGGATCCAACAGTAATTGTTGGGACAAAATTAAATGAATTTAATGATAGCAATTTCCGACTGGGTTCGGGGAAATATTTAATTATTGAAGCAGATGAATGGCAAGGATCTTTTTTGAATTATCATCCGGATATAATAGTATTAACAAATATTGAAGAAGAGCATTTAGATTATTATAAAGATCTAAGTCACATTATTGAAACTTATCAAAAATATTTAGATTGTTTATCTCCGTCGGGCACCCTTGTTTTTAACGAAGATGACCATAACATTATTCGCTTGCTGTCTACGAAAATAATTAAAAAAAGAATACCATTCTCTATCAACCAGAAAGAATCTGAGCAAATCGCCAAAGTAATTAAAATACCTGGTCAACATAATATTAAAAATGCACTGGCGGTATTAGGTGTTGAGCGCGCTCTTGAAATCCCAGACAATGATCTGATCTATCGAGCCATAGGACAATATCATTCATGTTGGCGTCGCTTTGATTGTCGCCAGGGGAAAATAGATAATTGTGAATTTATGTTGATACACGATTATGCTCATCATCCCACAGAACTGGAAGCATTATTCCAAGCCCTAGAAAATAATTTCAAAGATTCTAAAATTTGGTTCATTTTTCAACCACATCAATATCAAAGGACTTTCTATTTTTTTGATCGTTTCGTTAAAGTCTTCCGTGATCTCGATAGAACGAGGAATGAATATCAAGCGATCATAACAGATATCTATGATGTTCCTGGTCGTGAACAAGCTTCTTTGAAGAATAAGGTCAATGCACGGGATTTAGTAAAAGCGATTGATCGATCTCACGTCATCTATTGGCCATTCAATCAGTTAGATCAATTATTGCGAGAAAAGGTTAAGCCGAGAGATATAGTAGTGGCTGCAGGAGCTGGCAATATATATCAATGGGCTCATAAATTGGAAAAATGATATCTAGTATTGCTTTTTAATTATGGTATTCTTAAATGAAGGGAGGGCAATTAAAATAAAGGAACATGTCTATTTGGTTAATTCTTGCCATTGTAATCGCTGTTGCTTTATTAGCGTGGCTTTTCTTGACGAAGAGAAAGAAGTAAAATTATCATTAAAGTAATTTAAAATTAATTTAACAAATATGAGTTTATTAATTTGGGTAATTATAATTTTAGTAGTAGTTATTTTAGGGGGTTGGTTATTCATGTCCAAAAAGAAAGAAGTCGTAAAACCCAACGAGGCTCCGCAGCCACCTATGAATTCGATACCCGAGGATAAGGTTCAAGAATAATATCCAAATGTATTAAAATAAAAACAGGCTTCGGCCTGTTTTTGTTAATTGAACAATTTGACAAATTTATGTGCTCTGCTAGAATGTACAGCATATGAAGAAGCAGTTCAAATTAAGGTTAAATCAAAGCGACTGAAGGTTGCATTGTTATCTTGACTTGTCTGAACCAGTCGCTTGCAAGAGCGGCTTTTTCTTTAAATAGTTCATGAAAATTTAATATAACAATTAATAGCTTTAGCAACTATTAATTGCTAGTCATTTTAGAAGCATTTTTATTAGAAGGTTACTTAAAAGCAAATGGTGGATGCCTTGGGATATTGAGGCGATGAAGGACGTAGCATAGCTGCGATAAGCTTCGGGGAGGTGCGTAGCAACCTTTGATCCGGAGATTTCCGAATGGGAGTACCCGTTTCGGATAAACCCGAAACAGTCTCTTTAATGAGACAGCGAACCCGCTGAAGTGAAACATCTCAGTAAGCGGAGGAAGAGAAATCGTAAGAGATCTCCTTAGTAGCGGCGAGCGAAACGGAGGATGTCTAAACTTTCGACAGAGCCTAGCTCCGTCGTGAGGGTTGTAGGGAGAATTACAAAGAAATAACAATTGTTAGCTAAACTGCTTTGGAAAAAGTGGGCCAAAGAGGGTGATAGCCCCGTAGGCGAAAACAATTATGTTTCTGATTCTTTCCTGAGTACCGTTGGGACCGAAAACCCAGCGGGAACCATCCCGGACTACCGGGAAAGACTAAATACTCAATATCACCGATAGTGAACTAGTACCGCGAGGGAAAGGTGAAAA
>CAZNED010000006.1:16111-19748 GCA_964572275.1 uncultured Candidatus Saccharibacteria bacterium | reverse complement strand
TTCTCGGGTTTTTATGCTAAGATGTAGCAATATTAATTATGAATAAAAAAATATTATTAATATTTTTCATAATTTCTTTTTTAGCAGTTTTTTTAATATTCAGGAACGCAAGAAATAATTCTTCAATTATTGAAGATGATATCAATAATGCATTATCCGAGAATGAAGAAGTTCAATTGATCCAAGCAGGAGAGCAGGTACCGATGGAATATATTAAATTTATAGAAGATATAAAAAATGATTTATTAAGGGAAAAGAAGGATTTTCTAGAAATAAATCTGCATGATCGTCAAGCCAGGCTTTACCGCCAAGGAAAATTATTGATGGAAAATGAATTCTTAGCGGCAGGGGATGTTAATAATTGGGGTGGATCGGCTGCCGGCTTATATCACATAAAATCGAAGAATCGATCTAGCTATTCAGTTATTGCTAAGCTGTATATGCCATATGCTCTTCATTATTATGGAAAATATTATTTGCATGGCGAACCGCATTATCTAGACGGAACTAAATTTGAATCAGATTTTTCAGGAGGATGTATCCGTTTTTCCGATGAAGACGCAAAAACACTTTATGAATCGACGGAAACAGGCTTACCTGTTTTAGTTATAGATCGTCCTAGAGAACATTTTGATTATTTAAATCAAGGAATTCGTGAATTTCCAATAATTACAGCTACTAATTATTTAGTTGCTGATTTGGATTCAGGATTCATCTTAGCCGAAAAAGAATCTGATGAAGCGAAGCCAATTGCCTCCATAACTAAGTTAATGACAGCTGTGATTGTGGCGGAAAATATTAACCTGGAAAATACTATTACGGTTCACCCTTCCATGTTAAGCGTTTATGGAAGTATTGAAGGATTGGAGGCGGGGAAGACTTTCAGAATAGTTGAATTGTTTTACCCTTTACTGATTGAATCATCTAACAATGCGGGAGAGATATTAAGTTATTCCTTGGGGCGTGATCGAATGATTGCTTTAATGAATCAAAAAACAGCGGCTATTTTGATGACTAGTACCAATTTTATTGATCCGCATGGTTTGAGTGCACAAAACATTTCATCAGCCCGTGATATTTTTCAATTGACAAGATATATTTTAAATAACAGGCCACCTTTATTTGAAATTACGCGCAGTCACATAGTAAGGAATTTTGGCTCCTTGCAATTCGATATCGATCAAATGTGGAATAAAAATATCTTTTCGGATGATCCTAATTTCTTAGGGGGCAAAACAGGATTTATTTTGCTATCTCGCTATACAGGAACAATGATTTTCCAATTTTTAACGAGTGAAGGCGAGATAAGACGTATTGCTATCATTTATTTAGGATCAGAAAATGCCAGGGGAGACATCCAGAGCATCTACTCTTGGTTAATGGATAATTTTTCTTTAACCCCGGTTTATCCTTGATATTCGGTCGAATTAGAATATTGATATATTGTCTTTTTTGGGTTAAACTATAGATAGTTTAAGGGATTTATGGATCTTAATCAGATTAAAAAAGAGGCTCAAGAGTCTATCCAAAAGTGTCAGGAATTGACAGCGCTGGATGATATATTCCGGCGCTATTTGGGTAAAAAAGGTTCGTTAAATTCCTTATTCCGAACGATGTCAGACAATTCTCTTCAAGATAAAAAGATTCTAGGTAAACAATTGAACGAGATTAAAACAGAATTAGAGCAGATAATTTCTGAGAGAAGAAAACAATTGAATGAAAAGCTTTTATCGCAAAAATCAAAAGGAAAGATAGATATTCATAAACCAGGTAAGCGTTTTAAAATCGGGCACTTGCATCCTTTAACAAAGGTTATTTATCAAATGGAAGATATCTTTCAGACGATGGGTTTTTCTGTTATTGAGGGGCCAGAGTTAGAAACAGAATATTATAATTTTGATGCGCTAAATATTCCAGCGGATCATCCAGCGCGTGATGTTTGGGATACTTTTTGGCTTAAAGACATCAAAAAAGGAAATAAGAGTTTATTGCGTACCCATACTTCTCCTAATCAGATTCGTTATATGGAGAAGCATCATCCACCATTACGAATTATCGTTCCTGGAAATTGTTATCGACACGAATCAACTGATCGATCACATGGTTTTCAATTTTTACAGATTGAAGGATTAATGGTCGATAAAGAAATTTCATTGGCTAATTTTAAGGCGATTATCCAAAAATTCTGTGAATTATTTTTCGGGCCAGATGTTGTTTTTAGAATTACACCAGATTATTTTCCTTTTACGGAGCCTAGTTTAGAGGTAAGTATTATGGATAAGCATGGCCGTTGGCTAGAAATAATGGGTGCTGGGTTAGTACATCCAAATGTTCTAAAAGCGGTTGGTTATCCAGCTAATGAATGGCAAGGATTCGCTTTCGGAGTAGGAGTAGACCGGTTGGCAATGATTAAATATGGCATTGATGATATCAGATTGCTTTATCAAGGCGATTTAAGATTAATTGAACAATTTTAAAATGCTTTTCGATTATTCTTGGTTGCAAACATTTTTTCAGAAGAAATTACCAGCTATTGAAAAATTAGCTGAGATTTTAAAACAGCATAGTTTTGACGTGGAAATAGTCGGGAAGAACATAGATGTTTCTATTTTCCCAAATCGCGCCAGTGATTATCTTAATTATCAGGGTTTAGCTCGCGAGATAGGAGCTGTTTTGAATTATAAGGTATCGTATTCGAAACTAGCTGCTCATATCTCGAAGAAAACAAAAGATTTTAAAATATCGGTTAAGGATCAAGAAGATTGCTCACGCTATATTTTAATGCAATGGTCGGATGTGAAAATATCTGATTCAACGGCTGAAATCAAGAAGAGGTTGAACGACAGTGGATTAAAATCAATCAATAATGCTGTGGACATCGCCAATTATTTGATGTTGGAAATAGGTCAGCCGGTACATGTTTTTGATGCTGATAAGATAGATGGTTCGGAAATAGAAATTAGGCGAGCCAAGAAAAAAGAAAAGTTTGTTTCTTTAGACAATAAAACATATTATTTATCCGAAGAAATACTAGTTATCGCCGACCAAGGAGGTCCTTTGGCAATAGCTGGCATCAAGGGAGGATTACGAGCTGAGGTTTCTTCCAGCACAAAAAATATCTTAGTTGAAGCGGCTGATTTTAATCCTCAAGTAATCCGTAAATCATCGCGCTTATTGGATTTAAAAACCGATGCTTCTTTAAGATTTGAATATGGAATTGATCCGAATTTAGCAGAATCAGCGCAATATCGCTTTATCGCTTTAGGAAAAGAGATTTTAAAACCGAAATCAATTGCCCATATAGCTGATTTTTATCCGATTAAAAATAATCCAAAATCAATCATTCTTGATTTGGCAAAGGTTCGGCAATTGTTGGGCGTATCAATACCGACATCAAAGATAACGGATATATTTGAGAGACTCAATTTCCAGTTCAGAACAATTTCTAACCACAAATTGAAAGTAATCGTACCAACTTGGCGACCTGATATAAAGATACAAGAGGATTTGGTCGAAGAGATAAGCCGGATCTATGGTTATGACACTATCCCTGCCTTAGCTCCCAGGTCAATATTGATTCCATCTGAAGTTAATAGAGAAAGACTTTGGAAGAGAAATATCAAAGAATTCTTAAATC
>CAZNED010000006.1:0-16011 GCA_964572275.1 uncultured Candidatus Saccharibacteria bacterium | reverse complement strand
TCTGAAGTTAATAGAGAAAGACTTTGGAAGAGAAATATCAAAGAATTCTTAAATCAGTTGGGATTAAGCGAATCGAGGCATTATTCTTTTGTCAGTGGTCGGGATCTATCAAATTTCGGATATGATGCAAAAGATGCAATTGAATTAGAAAATCCAACAAGTGCGCATTATCAGTATTTGCGATTTAGTCTTTTGCCGAATTTAATTCGGGCATTAAAAGAGAACACCAAGAGATTTAATCAGGTTAGCATATTTGAGGTTGGGAAAATATTCTGGAAACCAAGCCAGGAGAGAGAATCCTTAGCCGGGGTTCTATATGATCATCAATCTGGTGATGATAGTTTTTATGAATTAAAAGGAATAATAGAATCATTATTAGAGCGTATTGGGATTACGGATGCATGGTTTGATAATTATCAAGCAGAAGACTATTTTGGAGGAGAGAAAACATGGCATCCTAACCATCGATCGGAAATTAAGATAGGGAAGGATATTATCGGTTTTATCGGAGAAATCCATCCCATACTGGCCGATAATCTTTCTTTGCCGGAATCTGTTTTTGCCTTTGAGATCGATTTAGAATCATTAATACACTTTGCTTCGGATCAGCAAGAGTATCAGCCAATTTCCCTTTATCCGGCTGTCATTCGGGATCTTTCAATTGTAGTTCCTAATGAAATTAGCATCGAAGAGGTTATCTATGAAACAAGCAGGGCAGGTGGAGAATTAGTCAGAGATGTTGATTTAATTGATATATATTGCGACGATAATCTTAATAGTCAGAAAAGCATCACTTTGCGCGTTGTTTATCAATCGATGACAAGTAATTTGAGCGCAAACGATGTGCGCATTCTGGAAGAGAAGATCATTAATGTTTTTCATAAATTAAACTGGTATTTACGCCAATAATTCAAAATGGTTACAAAAAAACAAAAAGATAACGGAGATTATACAGCTAAAGATATTAGCGTTTTACAGGGACTTGAACCAGTAAGAAAAAGACCCGGGATGTATATTGGGTCAACGGGGAAAGAAGGTTTGCATCATTTGATTTGGGAATGTTTTGACAATGGATTAGATGAAGCTTTAGCTGGCTATGCTGATGAAATCAGAGTCGATCTATTGCCTGGCAATAAAGTTAGAGTCAGTGACAATGGAAGAGGGATTCCGGTAGATATCCATGCTCAGACTAAAAAATCAGCGCTTGAAACGGTTATGACAACATTGCATGCTGGAGGAAAATTTGGCGGAAAAGCCTATCGAGTCAGCGGCGGTTTGCATGGCGTAGGTGTTTCAGTAGTCTGTGCTTTATCTGATTATCTTAAGGCTGAGATATGCCGAGATGGCTATCTATATGTTCAAGAATATTCACGCGGTAAGGTAATCGGACCGGTTAAAAAATCCGGAAAATGTGACCACAATGGCACAATCATTACTTTTTCTCCAGATAATGAGATATTTTCGGATAGAGAATTCAGTTGGGATACATTATTAAACCATTTGAGACAACAAGCTTATCTAACGAAAGGAGTGAGAATCTATTTAAGTGATCAAAGAAACGAGGCTAATCCTAAATATTACTCATTTTGTTTCATGGGAGGATTGCGTTCATATGTTAAACATTTAGTAGCTGAAGCCCCGGTTCGCCATGAAGATATTTTTTATGTTTTAGCCGAAGAAGGAGATATTCAAGTGGAATTAGCATTACAGTATGTTGACGATACGGAGATATTGGAAGAAAGCTTCGCTAATAATATTCATACTCAAGAAGGAGGTATGCATTTGACCGGATTTCGAACCGCTTTAACCAGAACATTAAATAATTATGCGCGAGCTAATGATCTCCTTAAAAAAGAAACTGAAAATTTAAGCGGTCTGGCGACGAGAGAAGGCTTAATATCAATTGTTTCAATCAAATTGCCAAATCCTCAATTTGAAGGACAAACTAAGGCAAAGCTCGGTAATCCGGAAGTAAGGAATGCTGTCGAAAAAGTTGTTAGTTTTTATTTTCAAGATTTCTTAGAGAGAAATCCTCGTCAAGCCAGGAATATTCTTGATGGATGTCTTCTTTCTGCTCGTGCACACCAAGCAGCTCGGATCGCCCGGGAAATGGTATTGGAAAAAAGATCAGTGAGAGGCATGTCTCTTCCGGGTAAGCTGGCTGATTGTATTTCACGGAAGCCAGAAGAATCAGAATTATTTATTGTTGAGGGCGAGTCAGCAGGAGGAAGTGCCAAGCAGGCTCGTGATCGAAATTTTCAAGCAATACTACCTTTAAAGGGAAAGATCTTAAACGTTGAAAGGGTTCGGCTGAATCGAGTTTTGTCGTCAGATGAGATAAAGGCATTGATTATTGCTTTGGGAACGGCTATTGCCGACGATTTCGATTTAGATAAATTGCGATATCATCGAATTATCATCATGTCTGATGCTGATGTCGACGGTGCTCATATCAGGACGTTGCTGTTAACTTTATTCTACAGATATTTTAAGCCAATTATTGATAAAGGTTATTTATATGTAGCGCAGCCGCCACTCTATCGAATTAAAAAAGGAACAAAATTACATTATGCTTATAATGATAGAGAAAAAGCCGACTTACTCAAAAAGGTTGGAGAGGGGGCAGATATTCAACGATACAAAGGTTTAGGAGAAATGAATCCGGACCAATTATGGGAAACAACCATGGATCCGATCAATCGCGTTTTACTGCAAGTAGCTATAGAGGACGCTACTCAGGCCGATAGGGTGTTTGATAATCTGATGGGAAAAGAGGTTATTTTAAGAAAAAAATTTATTCAATCGCAAGCTCATAAAGTTAAGAACCTTGACATTTAATATTGACTGGAGAGCAGAAAGTAGTTATAGTGTTAACATTATCTTATGGTTAATATTTCGGATAAAATTACATCGTTTCTGAAAGAAGTAAGGCAGGAGATGAAAAATGTTACTTGGCTAAATCGGCAGGAGCTGATTCGTTATACTCTTTTAGTCATAGGGGTTTCATTAGTGGTAGCAGTTATTTTAGGCGGGTTGAATAATGTCTTTAGATTTCTGCTTTTTAATATTATCTTTTAATTATGTTGGAGAATACAGAATCTGAAGCTGAAAAAAATTGGTATGTCTTGCACACTTATTCCGGGCATGAGAATAAGGTTATTGAAAATCTGAACCATCGCATCAAAAGTCTTGGTCTTGAAAATTATGTTTTCAATATTCTTGTCCCTCGAGAGAAAAAAGTGCAAATCAAAAAAGGGGAACGCCAGGTTACCGATGAAAAGATATATCCGGGTTATGTTTTAGTGGAGATGATCGTAACAGACAGATCATGGTATATAGTTCGGAACACGCCAGGAGTCACTGGTTTTCTTGGGACTGGGGCGACGCCAGTGCCTGTGTCTTTAGAAGAGTTTAATCTCATTGAAAGCAAGATTAAGGAAAAAGAACCAAGCTTTGACATTGATTTGGAAATCGGATCATTAGTCGAGATTATGGATAGTACCTTCAGGGGATTCTCCGGGAAAGTTTCTGAGATTGATCCGGAAAAAGGTAAGGTGCGAGTAATGATTGATGTTTTCGGTCGCGAAACACCAGTCGAAGTAGATACATTGCAAGTGAAAAAGATTTAATATGAAAAAGATAAGCAAAATTTTAAGACTTCATATCCCAGCCGGTCGAGCTACGCCTGCTCCTCCGATAGGGCCTTCTTTAGCAGAGCAGGGTGTTAATATTGCTGAATTTTGTCAAAAGTTTAATGATTTAACCAAAGACAAAGGAAGTTATACTATTCCAGTTAAGATCACCGTCTATGAAGATCGAACTTATAGCATTGATATGCATGAACCGATCACATCAGAACTGCTTAAGGAAATAGCGGGAATAGAAAAGGGATCGGGCGAACCGAACCGCAAGAAATCAGCAAAAATAAGCAAAGATCAATTGCGGAAAGTGGCCGAAAGGAAGATGAAAGATCTGAATGCCAATGATTTAGATGGGGCCATGAAGATTGTTGCTGGAACGGCAAAATCAATGGGAATAGAGATAATTTAATTCTCTTTACTTATTATAAAAAAGAGTTAATATAGCTGTTAGTGGTACTCTCTCTGATTGAGAGAATCTTGGAAAGGTCGGCCACTGTTAATCGAAGAATAGTGAATTATGGCTGAAGAACAAGACGAGAAGTTTCTCGGATTTCTGGTTAAATCCATCGTTGACCATCCCGATGACGTGAAAATCTCACGCAAGGTGGATGAGATGGGAGTCCTTCTCTCGCTTAGAGTTCATCCAGAAGATATGGGTCAGGTAATTGGCCGCAGCGGTGCAACAGCTCGAGCTATTCGAGCTTTACTTCGCATTGTTGGTTTAAAGAGCCGAGCCAGGGTGAGCCTAGAGATTGAAGAACCAGAGGGAGGCAGGGCTCCGCGTCAAGCGGGAATGTCAGCTCCTGAACCGGCTGTTCAAGAATCTGCACCGGAAGTCGAGAAAGCTATTGATGATTTGGGCGAGATTGATCTTTAATTGCCTAATCATTGCCTAAAACAGCGCTATTCTTTCTGGATTAGCGCTGTTTTTGAAATCTATGCAATTTGATGTTTTAACGCTTTTTCCAAAAGCAATTGAATATTATTTTAAACAGGGATTAATAGGCCGAGCCCAGCGTGACGATCTGATTCAAATCAAAGTTCATGATTTAAGAAAATGGACTGATGATCGGCGTCGTACAGTTGATGATAAGCCTTATGGCGGTGGGAACGGCATGGTTTTAAAAATTGAGCCAATTTACAAAGCGGTTAAAGAAATCAAAGGGAGAAAGAGAAAATCTAAGATTATTTTATTAACGCCACGCGGTCGTAAATTTGATCAAAAATTAGCCAATGAATATGCTAATTTAAAACAATTGATCATAATTTCAGGCCGATATGAGGGAATAGATGAGCGGGTAGCCGAATATATTGCTGATGAAGAAATATCAATCGGACCATATGTTTTAATGAGCGGGGACTTGCCTGCCATGTCAATCATTGAAACAATAGCTCGTTTGAAAGCAAATGTGGCCGGAGATAAAAAATGGCTCAAAGAAAGAATAAAAGATAATGGATTCTGGGAAGGCCCTCAATATACACGCCCGGAGGTTTTTTATGGAAAGAATAATAAAAAATGGGTTGTTCCGGAATGTTTAATTCATGGTGATCATAAGGAAATTGCTGAATGGAAGAAGCGTCATGGGCGCATAATTGAAAGCGACTAAAACTATGTTAAAATTGGCTGAGATGGGTCGGTACCAAAGCGGTCAAATGGGGCAGACTGTAAATCTGCTGACTTACGTCTTCGGGGGTTCGAGTCCCTCCCGGCCCACACACCGAGTGTTTTTGTTGTTTTGCCTGGGTAGCTCAGTTTAGTAAGAGCGCGGCTTTGGTAAAGCCGAGGCCGGCGGTGCAACTCCGCCCTCAGGCTCACTTTTGTACAAGATATGATTTAAATATGGGCCCGTAGTTCAACTGGCAGAATGTTGGTCTCCAAAACCAAAGGTTCCAGGTTCGACTCCTGGCGGGCCTGCTGGAAAATGGCTTATCAAGATTTAATTATTTTATGTCTTTATTCTTCATCGACGAGAGAAGGAGGATGTGCTTTTGATGATCTTATGGCAGAATGCTTTAAAAGATTTCCTGAAAAGTTTTGTTTTAATAAATATCAACAATGGCCGGATGCTCGCAAACTGGATCGAGCCTTACGCGAACTTCGAGCCAATAGTTTAATTAAAGGAAGCCCGCAAACTAAATTCTTATTGACTAAAAGTGGATTAAAATATGGTCAACAATTAACCAAATTATTTCGTCAAGAAAAATTATTTTAATATATTATGTTTGAACAATTAAAAGATTTCAAAAAAGCTCAGGCTATGCAGAGGGCATTTGCCCAAGAGAAGCATACGGTTGAACGAGAGGGGATCAGAATAACTGTGAATGGAAATTTTTCAGTAGAAGAGATTGTATTGACTAATATTTTAGAACAAAAGGACGCCTCGCTGCTAACAAATTTGATCAATCAGGCATTTCAAGAGATGAAACAAAAATTAGCTAAGCATATTCTTGG
The DNA here is from genome assembly GCA_964572275.1 of uncultured Candidatus Saccharibacteria bacterium. Lineage (GTDB taxonomy): Bacteria > Patescibacteriota > Minisyncoccia > Minisyncoccales > UBA1441 > CAYZEC01. Next base: position 9,918 of record CAZNED010000006.1, on the reverse strand, counting down.
ATAAGCCAAATCTCAAAATGGAGTGGGGAGGATATCAGTTTGATCATCCAGGGGATAACGCACCTCAATGTTTTTAGTCAATATTGCTACATAACCACTACTATCAGTGATAGTCAGCGTTACAGCGATATAACCTTTATTCGAAAAAGCAATAACCGGTTCTGCGAGACGCGACGTAGCGATTGTTTCATTTGTTGCGCGATCTTGGAAAACCCAAGAACGGCTAGCGATTTTGGCTTCTCCATAAGTTACAGACTGATCAACGAAACGGATACTTAATTGTGCATGGACCGGCTTAGGTGTCCAATCAAATTCAGTCAATGGGTAAGGATGTTTCGGAGTTATAAACGAAGCAACGTTACTCCAGGCAGACCACTGTTCATGGTTATCTTTAACTTCTACCTTCCAATAATATCGACTATTCCATGCCAGAAGGTCAGATGGTAATCCATAAGAATTGACAGGAGAAGCTATGACGTCAGTTTCGATTATTTTTTTCGAGAAATCCGATTGATCGCTTAATACAATTTTATAGGCAATTTGGGGATGATCGTTTTGGCTGTAATAATCCCAATTGAGAATAGGTTGCAAAGGAGCCTCAGTATAATTCCATTCTTCCCAAGTATTTTTAATATCAGGACCCTCGGCAATATATCCTTCCTGGTAGGAAATGTTCCAATGCCAATGGTCTGATCCATGCATTCCATAATAGACTACATAAAAACGGACGGGGCCGGAAAATGATAAATCTCGAGGAATAGTAAATACTTGATCGTATTCAATGGCATATGGCTTAAATGATTGAGGAGAATCATCTAGCAATAATTCTCCCAATTTCCGAATTTGATATACTTCGCCTGAATCTGAATTTTTAACCTTCACAGCAATATCCTTAACTTGATCACACCATATTGCATTTTTAATGTCATCCAACGAATAAAATTCACTCTCAGAATTATAGGCTTGTTGACATCCCTGGGAACAAAGACAATCAGTAGCGACAGAGCATTGATCTTCCGTTCTTTGGCAACAATCGATAATGGGTATGTCTTTATCTTCTGTAATGTAGAAGCTTATTTTATTATAAAAAAGTTGACTACTGGACTGGGTGGCACTAAGACGTCCGGTAAATCGGATTTCTTCATCTAAAAAATAAGCTGGTTTATTTGATGACACTGGGAGGGGATTAACAAACTGCATGTAAGTATCACAGCAACCACCAGTAACTTCAGTAGCAGCCTGGACTGGATGTATATTGAACCCTAGGGTCAAAAATATTACGAAAAATAAAATAGTAATTTTATCTTTATTGCGATCCTCCTTTTTCTCTTTCATGGAATTACAATAAAAAGCCAAAGCGAACAGAGAGATCAGCATAGCAATGATGAATAATAATTCTTCTTGATAATGCTGCCACCATTTTTCATCAACATTATGGCTGATAGAAGATTGATTCTTCGGGACAATGGTATATTCATCTAGAGTAATTTCTCCGGAATATATGGAAGCAACAATTCGCGGATTAGATACCTCTTCTTCGATAGGAACGGATAATATTATCTCTTGCCCGCTCGATAAACTAATATTTAATTTCTGCGCTTGTCCAACAATTTCATCTTTATGATTATAGAAAATGACGAGAAGCGTCCCTTGCTGTAAAGGAACATTATAATCGGCTGGACCAACCAATTGGATTCTAAGATTAGCTTGCTCGTTTCTTCGGTAAAGAGCTTGATCGACGCCAATAGATAGTATTCGTGCGCTTCTGCCCGAAATAATCCATCGATAAAAAATAGTATTTGAGATAGGATATCCTGTTTTAGCGTCATATAAAACCAATTCTGCCAAATAAGAAGATGGATAATTGATGGCAGGAAGTGATAGATTCTGAGAAATAGTTTCACTCGGAGCAAGAGTGATAATGCTATATGTTTTTTCTTCGAATAAAGATCCAAGACTATGTTGATGTACGCGGACTGTGGGGTAGACAGTGATTTCCCGATCGGTCCTATTGTTTATTTTAAAAGTAATGACAGATTCCTCATTCGGTTGATATGATAAACCACTTCCGGGATGAATATTAATTTCATCTTTAACAAACCAAAAGTCATCTAGTAATACTATTTGGTCTTGGCTGCTGATCTTGATATTCTCATCAAGCCAAGATAATTCTTCTCCACGACTGTTAATAACTTGGACTCTTAGGATAGAATCACCGCTAGGGGCATAAGAGGGGATGATATAATTAAATTCTCGAATAATTTCTTGCTTAGAAGGAATGGCGAATATTTCATATGTATCCTGAAAGGCAATCAAATTACCAGAGTTGATTAATTCTATTCTCAGTTTTAAATCAGGGGCGATTAAATCTTCATAATTCCAAAGCGTAATAGACCCTTGTATCTCATCTCCTGGAGATAGAATTTGATTAGGTTCTGAAGTTAGGATAAAATCAGTGCAGTAGATTTGTGTAGCGAGCATTCCTTCACTAGAAAGAGGTGCACATAACGCCCAGAGAGTTAAATTTAGAAAAAATAAAATTGGATTAATTTTCATTTTATATATAGCAAGGAATAACTTATTTTATCTGCAAAAGGGATATAAAACAACATCTTGATTTATTTTGTTAACATTATATTATATCGCCATACATGAAACCATTCTTTACTAACATAGCGGACATTCTAATCACTATTTTCAGCGCTATTTTAGTGATAATGATGCTTTATCTTGGTTTTAAATTATTTTTTATGCCAAGCTTATGAATCGAGACGAGGCGTTGGTTCTATTAAAGCGTTATCTTTGTAATGATAATTTGATTAAGCATAGTCTGGCTGTCGAAGGAGCAATGAGAAGCATGGCCAAACATTTTGGAGAAGATCAGGAACAATGGGGCTTGGCGGGGTTATTGCACGATATCGATTATGAACAAACGAAGAATAATCCAAGCGATCATTCTTTAATTGGGGCCGAAATAATCCTGCAAAACGGCATTGATATAAAAATCGCTGAGGCGATCAAAACCCATAATCAAATGCACGGAATGGAGCCACAGGGATTGATGGCCCAAGCGCTCTTTTGTTTAGACCCGCTGACCGGATTAATTGTAGCCAGTACTTTAGTTTTACCTACACGCAAACTTTCAGATTTAACAGTTGATTCTTTAGGGAAAAGATTTCAGGAAAAATCATTTGCGCGCGGGGCTGATAGAAAAATAATCAATCAATGCCATGATCGTTTAGGACTAGAGTTGAAGGAATTTATGGCCATTGCTTTATCCGGAATGCAGGACATAGCTTCATTATTGGGCTTATAAATAAATTCTCCAAAATGCATTTTGAACCAAAGACAAATATTATTTCTCAGGCTTGGCAGAATATTAAACGAGAAGATTTTGTCCTGGAGGAGCATAAAAAAGAAGCAAACCTTGATCAGCCATTATCTATCGGCTATGGGCAGACAATTTCTCAACCTTCGGTGGTGGCCTTTATGTTAGAATTATTACACCCTAAAATAGGTGGCTGCTATTTAGATATTGGTTCTGGTTCGGGATGGACCACGGCGCTCTTAGCTCATATCACTGGCAAGCATGGAAAAGTTTATGCTATGGAAATTAAGCCGGAATTGCTAAAATTTGGCCGAAAAAATGTTAACAAGTATGATTTCATAGATGATGGTATCGTTACTTTCGTTTTGTCCAATGGTCGAGATGGTTACGAGGAGAATGCACCTTTTGACGGTATCTTAGTATCGGCAAGCGTCGAAGAGATTCCTCAAGCATTACTTGACCAGTTGAAAGTGGGTGGATGTTTGGTTATTCCTGTCCATGAAAGTATTTTGCAAATAAAGAAAGAAGAAAAACAATATATTAAAAAAGAATTTCCTGGATTTATTTTTGTTCCATTTTTAGATCATGACTAAAAAAGCAGGTTGGAAGATGACGATATTTTTAATTTTACTTGGGCCAATGATTGCTCTTGGCGCAACATATTTTTTGGTGCAGTTTTTAATTTTCCAACCAATAGATAAAAATGGCAAAGATATCGCGTTTGAAATTTTAACGGGGGAAAGAGGTGTAACTATCGCTCAAAGATTGGAAGATGAGGGGATAATCAAAAATGCTTATGCTTTTTTTGCCTATAATATTGCTCTTGATCGTTATCACGCAATCAAATCAGGCAGATATCTTTTGTCTCCAAGCATGACTATCGCGGAAATATCAGATGTCATTACTCGGGGCCAATCTTTACCGGAAATCGTTATTACTTTTCCGGAGGGTTTGAATCTTAAGCAATGGCAAGAAAAGCTATCGGAATATTTTTCTGGAATAGATTTGTTCTCTTATCGAGCGGAACAATTTCAAGATGAATTTGATTTCTTAAAAGACGTTCCATCAGAAGCAACTTTGGAAGGATATCTTTACCCGGACACTTATTATCTCAGCTATCAAATGAATAGTGACGAAATTGTTAAAAGATTCTTAAGTAATTTTAATGTTCGTTTGGATAATTTTATAAAAGAGGTAGATACTCAAGGTTTAAAGATGCATGAAGTAGTTACAATAGCTAGCTTATTAGAGAAAGAAGTCAAAGAATCAAAGGATCGACAATTAGTGGCCGGGTTAATTAATAAAAGATTAAAAATAGGAATGCCCCTGCAAATAGATGCAACGATTACTTATTTGACTGATCAAGCTGATCTTAAAGCATCTCGATTGGAAACGGAGATAGATTCTCCTTATAATACTTATCTTTACAAGGGATTACCCATAGGCCCTATTTGTAATCCCGGATATGATAGCATTGAAGCAGTTCTAAACCCCTTATCCAGTGATTATCTGTATTATTTATCAACACCAGATGGTGAAATTATTTTCAGTCGCAATCTGACTGAACATAATCAAGCTAAGGCAAAATATTTAAAATGAAAATTGGCATTATTATTGCTTTTAAGAATTTTAAAGACGAAGAATATTTCCAAACAAGGAAAGCGCTTGAGAAAGCTGGTTATGAGATAGAAACAATTAGCACGAAACATGGGCAGGCCAGCGGCTTTGACGGTGATCAGACTTTGATTGATAAAACTATAGATGAAATTTCCATAGAGGAATATGCTGGTTTAATATTAGTAGGCGGGCCGGGAGCTTTAAAGTATTTGGATAATGAAAAAATGCATGAGTTTATCAGGAAAATTTGGCAAAAATCTGATTCAATAATTGGGGCTATCTGCATTGCTCCGGTGATATTAGCTCATGCTGATTGTTTCTCTGATGTTAAAATGACAGTATGGTCAGATGCTTTGCAACGTTGGCCTATAAAATCAATAGAAGAAAAAGGAATAATTTTTGTGGATGATCCGGTGGTAATCGATGGTCGTCTTATCACTGCTAATGGGCCATCGTCAGTTCCATCTTTTGCATCGAATATCATTGCAATGCTTGACAAATTCAGAAGGTAAAGTAAAATTCAGGATATCCCACAGACAGCAGGTGCTTAAGCATAAAACCTGCCGAGGGCGGAATGTTTTGTTTGACTGTGGGTTGCCACAGTTTTTTAATATTATGCCTTTAACTATCCAACAAAAAAAAGATATTGTTTCTGATTTACGTGATAAATTACGCAAACAACAGGGAATAATGCTGGTTGACTTCAGCGCTGTGCCAGCAGATATAGCTACTGATTTTCGAGGTAAATTGAGACAAGAGAATTGTCTGTTGCAGTCGGTCAAAAAAAGTCTTCTTCAAAGAGCGATTGATGAAGAAGAAATTCCAGTCAATATTGATTTAATGGGATCCGTTTCCTTGGTGCTCGGGTTTGATGATCTTGTCACGCCAGCCAAATTAATTTATCAATTTGCTCAAAAAAACGAGCAATCAAAGATTGTAGGAGGGATATGGGACAATGAGTTGAAAGATCAAGAAGCAGTAATCGGTTTAGCTCAATTACCATCCTATCCTGAGGCCATGGCTCGTTTCGTCTGGTTAATTAAGAGTCCAATAAGCGGACTAGTGAATACAATGCACGGGGTAACTAGAAGTTTTGTAATAGCGCTTTCTGAAGTTCAAAAAGTTAAAAATAATTAATTTAAATTAAAACCATGAGTAAAGAAGAAGTTCAAGCAACAGATCCAGTAGCCGAAGAAGTTGCCGTTCCTAAAAAGTTTCAATCTTTAGTTTCGGAGATTGAAGCAATGAGTGTCATCGATTTATCTGAATTAGTGAAGATACTCGAAAAGAAGTTTGGGGTTTCAGCTGTAATGCCAATGGCTGTTGCGGCAGCTCCCGCAAGTGGTGAAGCTCCTGAAGCAGCTGCTGAAAAAAGTGCTTACGATATTGTCTTGGCCGGCGTAGGAGATCAAAAAATAGAGGTTATTAAAGTTGTTAGAGACATCACAGGTTTGGGCCTGAAAGAAGCCAAAGACGTTGTCGATAAAGCCGAACAAGGTCCTCAGAAGATTAAAGAAGGTGCCAAGAAAGAAGAAGCAGAAGAAATTAAGCAGAAACTTGAAACTGCTGGGGCCAAAGTTGAATTACAATAACATTGTTTTATTTTGTTCATTAAACGCCGGACTACATTCCGGCGTTTTCTCTTTTAAAACTGAAAATGAATGATAAAATCAAATCGGAGAGGGGCATATAGCTCAGTGGTTAGAGCGCACGGTTCACATCCGTGAGGCCTGTGGTCCGATCCCACATATGCCCACTAGGGATAATGTTCTATTATGCCTTTTTCACAGATTAAAAAGATTAATAAGGGGAATATGTTTAGCTGGTGGTTGTCTTGGTATTTTTTAGATATGCCCAGTGATATTCTAAAAATTAATAAGAATTTCCTTCATTTTGGATTAAATTATTTCTCGATACCATTACTTCTCAAAACCTTTTTCTCTCCTTGGCGACAGTATCGTAAAATCTATCCAAGAGGGTTTGATTTTAAAGAATATGCTAGTGTTTTCTTTGGCAATCTGATGTCTCGTATTTTAGGTGCAGTCGCTCGGTCATTTCTGATAGTCATCGCCATAATATTCGAAATATTAATATTGGTGATGGGAATAGTGGTATTTATTTCATGGTTCTTAAGCTTGCCTTTAATATTTGGTTTAATTATTTTAGGATTAAAATGGATGACAGGCATATAATCAAAGCATATTTCGTTTCGACAGAGGCATTGGTTTTCCGGCTAGCTAAATCAATGGTATTTCGATTTTACTCATTCAGCCATATATGGAGCTTGATTGTTCTGATATTGGCTGCAGTTACCGGAGCAGTTGGAATATTAGGCAATCCTTTTAACTGGCCCAGGAATATTTTTTTGGGATCGATCTCGGTGATGCTAGGAATAGGATTATTCTTTCTGCTTTTAAAATTATTTTTCGTGACGAAGATTGCTCGAATGCAGGGTGGACCTACTTTATCGCAAGCGATGAGTCTGGGTGGAAATTTAGCCGAATTCTTTGACTTTCAAACAGCTGGCCTTTTAATTGATATCACTAAAGAGGGGAAACCGATTAAGCCGCTAGAGTTAAGCCGTGCTTTAGTGAAAAAGGCACCAGGAATTAATTTCATCTTAACGAGAATGGGATTAAACGGTTCAGTTCTCGGAAAGAGGATAGGATTGGAGATGGAGAGGAACATCTGGACGGATCAAGAATTAACATTGTATGACGTAATCGTAACAGCGGCAGAAAGAGCTCTAAGTAATCAAAGAGAATCCATTAATAGCAATGACTTATTATGGGCATCCTTCAAACTTGACCTTTTTTTGAATGAAATATTGATAGAGCAAGAACTGGCTATAGAAGATGTTGATAATATTTTTAACTGGTATGAACGGCTGGAAAAAGAAGAAGCAAAATCTAGGCGTTTCTGGGATTATAATAATCTGATGCAGAAAGGAAGTCTGGCGCGTCATTGGGCTGCTGCATATACTTTAACTATTGATACTTATTCTCGCGATATTACGGGGATCGTCCGTAAAAGAGAGTCACGCGCGGCGGCGTTCGGACACGATGATGAGTTGGAACATATTGAGAATGTGTTAGCTGGTTCTGGTCACAATAATGTACTTTTGGTTGGAGAGCCGGGTAGTGGCCGGATAGAGCTTGTTGAATCGCTTGCTGCTAGATTTTTCTGGAATAAATCTCTACCAAGCCTTAATAGCAAGAGAGTTATGGAGTTGGATTTACCGACAATCATAGCGAGGGCTCCTTCAATTGAAGAAGTTGAAGCTATCTTGGATACTTGTTTCCAGGAAGCTATAGCTATGAGTAATGTTATTTTAGTCATTCGTGATTTGGAAAATTTCGTTACGGCAACAAAAGTTGGAACAGTTGATATTTCAAGTTTATTATCAAAGTATTTGGAATCTCCAAAGTTTCAAATTATTGCTATTGCTTCCTTTGCTGGTTTGCATAAAGATATACAAAAATTACCGGCCTTATTGAATTTATTTAATAAAGTTGAGATTTCTCCGCCTTCACCGCATCAGGCCTTGAAAATATTAGAGTATTCTGTCGCTGAATTCGAGCAGCGTTATGGGAAATTCATTCCTTACTTAACACTTAAAAGGATTATTGAAAGAAGTGCGCGTTATTTACAAGATAAACCATTTCCTAAAAAGGCGATAGATCTACTGGATGAAGTCATGGTTTACGCTTCAAGACAATCGGGTATTAATTATGTCAGCTCGGATTTAGTTGACCAGGTTATATCCCGTAGAGCCGAGGTCCCTATTGGACGAATTCAATCTTCTGAAAAAGAAATGTTGCTTAATCTTGAGAATTTGATTCATGAAAAAGTTATTAATCAAGAAGAGGCAGTTAGGGAGGTATCGGCTGCGCTAAGAAGGGCGAGAGCGGAGGTGACAACCAAGAGGATGAAGCCAATGGGCTCCTTTTTGTTCTTAGGGCCAACTGGTGTCGGAAAAACAGAAACAGCGAAGGCATTGACAAGTATTTATTTCGGATCAGAACAAAAGATGGTCAGGATCGATATGTCAGAATTTCAAGATGCTCGCGATATATATCGATTGATTGGTGGAGAAAGTAATTCAGGTTTATTGACGACTCAGATACGAGAAAATCCTTTTTCTTTGTTGTTGATTGATGAAATAGAAAAAGCTCATCCTGATATTTTGAATCTTTTCTTAACGATTCTTGATGAAGGCTATATTACGGATGGTTTCGGTCAAAAAGTGACTTTTTCGGATAACATCATTGTCGCGACTTCCAATGCTGGCGCTGAAATAATCCGGCGTGATATTGAAGAAGATATGTCTTTGAATATTATTAAAGATGAATTGCTTGATCATTTGATGCAAGAGAAGTATTTTCGTCCTGAATTAATCAACAGGTTCACCGGAATTATAGTATTTAAGACTTTAACGCACGAACATTTATTGAGCATTGCAAAACTGATGTTTAAAAAATTGGCTGATGCCTTAACAGAAAAGGGGATTACGTTAGAAACAGATCAAGCTCTTGCTCAAAAAATAGTGGAACTCAGTTATCGTCCTGCTTTTGGAGCTCGTGAGATGGAAAGAGTTATCAATGATCGAATTGCGAATGTTTTAGCACAAGCAATCTTAAAAGATGAAATTAAGAGAGGAGACAGAGTAAGGGTTGACGCAGAGGATTTTTGTGTTAGAATAATTTCAGCATGAGAAACAAATATTTATTGAGTCGAACAATAATATATTATCTGATTGTTTTGGTTTTTTTACGTTTAGCTTTTGGGCCATTCGCTTGGTATTTTTCCCGTAGCGTATTTTTTGCTGATGTCACTAGCGATACTTTGTTAGACTTGGTTAATGATGCCAGGAAGAGTGAAAGTTTAACTCCTTTAAAAATAGACGCCAAACTTAATTTAGCTGCCTATCAAAAAGCGCAAGATATGTTCGATAATCAATATTTTGCTCATTA
>CAZNED010000005.1:1644-25240 GCA_964572275.1 uncultured Candidatus Saccharibacteria bacterium | reverse complement strand
GACCTAAAATTAAAAATTTTTTATTATAAGCCACAAGTTGTGCAACATATTCTCGGAACAGAGAAAAAGGTGGATTGGTCACGACTATATCAGATTGTTTGAGAAGCTCAATGCACTCATCGCTACGGAAATCACCATTACCGTGCAGGGGCTTTGCAATGTTTTTGTTGTGTTTTAGCAAATGTTTCACATCGTCAAGATTTATCGCACCATCGCCGTTGGTATCTGATACTTCCTTGATTACTATTTTGAAAGGCTCTTTGCCCGATGGCTTCAATCCCTCCATCTCAAGCAGTGGTAGCTGTTCGCCAACAATCGTCGATTTAACATAGCTTGTCGTAATTAATTTCTTTAGCCCCAGTGATTTAAAATTAGCAGCAAAATATTTAAAAAAATTACTTTCAAATGGATCGTCGCAATTGCAATAAACCACTTTGTCGCGAAATTGATCTTTGTAGTGTTTTAGTTCATTTTCAATATCAACAAGCTGAGTATAAAACTCGTCTTTCTTTGCCTGGTTCGCCTTATGTAAATTTTTATTTAATGCTTTTTCCATAAAATTATTTTCCTCTTGCTATGTCGGCTTGCTGTTGGATCCATCTCTCTCCAGCATCCTCGATTTCTTTCTCTGACGGATCCTCTTCGTCCATCCTTCTTCTTCTGTCATCCAAGATCTCATCTTCAAACTTAAAATATAGAGTCCCCTGTGGTTTTCTTCGATAACCCAAAAGTTCCATGGCAAAGCCAGATAAACTATTTATCTTGCCGCTAATTTTTATTTTGTCGCTTTCAACAACGTCAGCAATAATGCTTGAATCCCTTGTGAACGTCAGCCTTGATCCGATAGGTATTCCATATTTCTCGAAATGGAATCTTGAGCGCCTTTCTTTTGCTTTATCAACTTCTCTTTCTTGCTCTGGGGTTAATTTGCTATCGATCTTGATCTCTCTGATTCCGACTCGTTTTAATGCAAGCGCCGCATATTCTGGATTCATCTTAAAAAATTCACGATTATCCCGTGTCCGACGATCAGCGAAAATAGAATGAAGCCACTTTTCCTCCTTTTCAGCATCTTCTACTATTGCTGCGTAATAAACCTCAAATGGAAGCGGTACGCCTGTCCGATCTAACTGCTTAAGCCTTTCTCTAATATTGCCATGGGTAAAACCAATTTTTGCATACTCTGGCATTGATTCGTTCCTTAAAATATAGACGATTTGATCCATAAATTTATTACGGTTGCTTAACGTTTTTATTATATTTCGTTTCTTTTTAATAAATAAAAATAAATCTGAAAATTTTCAAAACAATTGAGCGAGAGCCCGAAAAAGAATATTCTGGATAACTCATTTTATGCAAGATATATTCATAATTTAGATGATATGTTGCGCATTATGAGAAATCATATCACGCCCTGGTCGCATGAAAACTAGTTTAATTGTATTCATTTTCAAATGATTATGCAAACAGAACCGTAAAAAATAACTTCCTTGTGCTAGCACGATGGTGCACGACCTCGTGTGAAACCGTAGGTAGTTATATCCTATAAGTTTATTCAGGCTTTTAGAGGATATAAACTGAAGAATCCTCGTGTGCTAGCGAAAACTACATCTTGAAGATTGACGCATCGTGTCCGTACAGAGAAGCAAAAATGTAACCAAATCTTGGCGCAAAAAAATTTTTCATCTCAGCCATCCCTTTTTTGTTATGAGCAGCCATATCAATATACTCTTTCTTGCTGTTCTCAACCAAATTATTGTAATTCTTGTTTATTGTTTCGACATTAAGATTTAGTTCTTGAGTCAAATTAAGTTTCTTAAGAAACTTGAGTGTTTTTGCCTTGGTGAGATTTAAATCTCTCACTGTAGTTTCATGAGATAGCTTTCTCCGAATATTGTGCGCCTCTTTAAGGCTTTTAACAATCTGTAACCTGACGTGCTCTAGAGCATCTTTCGTGTCATCTGAGTTTGCAATACGATATCGTGGCAAGTCATTTTTTAATGTCCCAATTATTCTTACTACTCTCTCTTCAATAATATAGAAATCTCGAATATAAGAATGCCAATGATATTCCACGGCCTCTGCATCACTTATTTTTTTTGAATCTGAGTAAAATTCAGAGAAATATAATTCGTATTTCTCTATCTTTTCTATTGCTTGATGTAGTTCTATTAGTTTGCCAAAGTAAAACCGAGCTCGTTCCTCTCTCCAATCCTTGGGAGATTGTTCCTCTATGAGTAAATCCAGCGAAAAATTATCTAAAAAATACTTAATTAAGATTTTAAATTTATCTTCCATTGGCTCTTCGGCGTCCATAAAAATAGCTTGGTCGTGTTAGCTGTTAGGCATAGAAAAGCGAAGTTCTAACTTCCTCGTGCTAGCACGATGATGCGGAGAGGGCGGGATTCGAACCCGCGCGGGATTACTCCCAACACATTAGCAGTGTGCCGCCTTAAACCACTCAGCCACCTCTCCCTAATTCAAAAGTATAGCGGTCGTGAATAATTACGCAACCCCATTTCAACTAATGGCGGCCGCGATCTTTTTCCGATGACTGACCACCCTGAAGGCGGCCTGATGATCTTTAAGATCGACAGAGATAGAGGCACCACTAACTACTTCTGATGTAATAATTTTCAGAGAAAGCGGATCTAAAATCAATGACTGAATCTTACGCTTAAGCGGACGAGCTCCCAAATCGCGATCAAATCCAGACTCGGCCAGATAATCTTTCACCTTCTTAGAGAATTTCATATTAATCCCCTTAGCCTGTTCTAATCTCCGAGCTAGTTTGTTTAATTCCAAGTCAACAATTTCTCTGATTTCTTCTTCTTTCAAATAATTGAATATTATAGTTTCATCTATTCGATTCAAAAACTCCGGACGGAATTGATCTTTCAATGCCTCTCCAACCTTCTCTTCCATTTGTTTTTGAGCGGGATCATCGCTTTCCTGACCGAAACCAAGAGGTCCGGCTTTTTGGATGAATTGCGATCCGACATTAGAAGTCATAATAATAATGGCATTCTTGAAAGAAACGACTCTTCCCTGTGAATCAGTTAATCTCCCATCTTCAAATATTTGCAATAATAGGTTAAAGAAATCCTGATGAGCCTTCTCGACTTCATCCAATAAAACGATACTGTACGGCTGGCGCCTAATTTTCTCTGTTAGTTGACCTCCCTCTTCATAGCCCACATAACCGGGCGGTGAACCGATGGCTTTGGCCACACTATGTTTCTCCATATATTCCGACATATCCAACCGAATCATCGCTTCTTCATCGTTAAACAAGAAAGACGCCAAAGAGCGCGCTAATTCCGTTTTACCGACACCAGTCGGTCCTAAAAACAGAAATACTCCGGTCGGTCGGTTCTGGTCACCGATACCCGCTCGACTTCGTCGAATCGCACGCGTTACCGCTGAAATGGCATTCTTCTGTCCGATCACCCGCTGCCCTAGAATCTTTTCCATGTCTTCCAATCTCTTGGCCTCTTCATCAATCATCTTAGTTACTGGAATGCCTGTCCAGCGAGAAACAATCTCGGCAATATTCTCTTCTGTCACTTCTTCCTCCAATAAAGAATGTTCTTTCTGGAATTTAACCAGCTTCTTTTCAACTTGGCCCAATTCTTTTTTTAAAGCAGGAATTTGTCCATACTTAATTTCAGCTACTTTTTGAAGATCGCCTTCGCGCTGAGCCATCTCTGATTTTAAGGATAAGCCATCGATTTCATTGCGCAATTCTTTGATCCTTTTAACCATTTTCTTCTCAGCCCCCCACTTGCTGTCAATTTCTTTGATTTTTTCATTCAGATCAGCCAATTCCCTCTCGATTACTTTTAATCTTCTTTGTGATTCGCTACTTCTCTCATTCTTCAATGCTTCTTTTTCTACATTTAACCGCGCTGCCTCTTGGCGATAATGATCTAATTTCTCCGGCTCTGATTCAAGCTCTAAGCGTAAAGCTGAAGCCGCTTCATCAATTAAATCGATAGCTTTATCGGGTAAATAGCGATCAGGGATATAGCGTTCACTCAGCATCACCGCTTCTCTTAAAGCCGCATCTCTGATCTTTACCCCATGGTGCAGTTCATAGCGTTCTCTGATTCCTCTCAAAATACTAATCGTATCTTCTAGCGAGGGCTCATTAACTTTAATCATTTGGAATCTTCTCTCTAGAGCTCGATCTTTTTCAATATATTTTTGATATTCAGATAAGGTTGTTGCTCCGACCGTTCTTAATTCTCCTCGGGATAAAGCTGGTTTTAAAAGATTAGAAGCATCAACGGCTCCTTCAGCTGCTCCCGCCCCGACAATTGTATGTAATTCGTCAATAAAGAGAATATATTTACCTTTCGCCGCCTTAATCTCATTCATTAAAGCTTTAATGCGATACTCAAACTCTCCTCGATACTTGGTTCCGGCAATCAATGCGCCAAGATCCAGGGCCACCACCCTCTTCTGCCTCAATGACTCAGGAACATTATTGCTTATAATCCTTTGAGCTAGCCCTTCGGCAATAGCTGTTTTCCCGACCCCGGCTTCACCTACTAAAACTGGATTATTTTTAGTGCGCCGGCTTAAAATTTGCATCACTCTTCTGATCTCGGCTTCACGACCGATAACCGGATCAAGCTTTCCTTCTTCAGCTAACTGAGTCAAATCTCTCGTGTATTTTTTAAGAACCTGATATTTAGTCTCCGGATGAGGATCATCGACTGAACGGCCTCCTCGTAATTTGGCCAAAGACGTTAAAAACGCTTCTTGATCAACTTTTTCAGCTAAAAGAAGTTCTTGAGCCTGTCCTTCTGTTTCTAATAAAGCCAAAAATAAATGTTCTGTCGAGATAAATTGATCTTTCATGCGCAAGGCAACCTTCTTGGCGACCGCTAAGACTTGAGCTAAGTCCTGAGTTAAATAAAACTGCCCTGCTGCCATTTCAGCCCGCTCTACTTTAGGTAGTCGATCAATTAAACGAGCCGTCTTTTCCTGCAATTTGCCCATATCAATATTCATTTCTTTCAAACACAAAACCACCGTGCTGTCGTTTTGAATAAGCAACGCTTTTAATAGATGCAAAACATCTATTCTCTGCTGGTTATTCTGGGTAGCAATCGATCTAGCCCTGATAATAGCTTGTTGAGAATTGTAGGTGAAATCTCCACCGCCAACTCCCTCATATCCCTCCATCATAGAATAAAAAAATGTAAATTAAGCTCTATAAAGTTTGGCATAGACAGAATGAAGCGTCAAGATGATTGCCTCTCTCTGATATTATTATCTCATTAAGACCAAAAAGAACATTGTCTTAAAACACAAATCAATCTCAAGACAAATTAATTTCTTCTTAACGAATATCTGATTATGTATCAGCGACTATAACGGATATTATCAAGATAAAAAGTAAACCTTGACGAGTTGTTATAAGGCGTAAAGATAATCTTGTCGTAACGATTCTTACTGCGCTGTTCAACAGATAACTGAGAAACATCAAACGTGTGTCGCTCAAAAGTATTAGCCTGCTTTATCTCGGGAATCATATCTAGATCCAACACTCGCGCAATCTGAGTTGGGAAAGTATCCAAGATACTATAGACATAATTCTCGTCTACAACTATTGATTGACAGGTATTTTCTCCAGCCGCTAATGTCTTGGTAACCGTCGTTGAGAAATCATCTTTACTGATGCGGACTATTTTGGCTGGCGACGTCGCCAGACAAACATAAACATACTGATCATTCTGAGTAATAGCCATTGAATTATCCTCGCTCGGAGCCAAAGTTTTAACCAGAGTTGTATCAAAATCGTTCTTATCTATCCTTACGACAATACCAGGTTCCATATTCAGGCTGGCATAGATAAAACGATTATCTTGAGTCAACTCCGAGATGCCGACGCGACCCGTTTCAAGCTCTTTGAGCGTAACTTCAAAATTATCATCTTTACTTACTCGCGCCAGCATGGCTGGCTTAGTATCAAGGCTGACATAAATATAATTAGCATCATGAATCAGATCCGTAATGCGATTTGCGCCCGGCGTCAGGTTAGCAACACGAGTCTCTGAAATGTCTTTTTTGGTAACACGGATGATTTTCCCCGGCGAAGTCAAGAAACTGACATAAAGATAATCAGAATCTTCCGCAATAGAAGTTGCTCTAGTGTCCATCTCCCCGAAAACCTTCGTCTGTATGCTGAAATCGCTCTTGCTAATTCTAGCCATTCGGCCCGGCAACGTTTCAAACGAAGCATAAATATAATAATCGTCTTGGGCTAAATCAGAAATATTATTAAATCCTTGAGGGAAAGTTTTGTAGAAAACGCGGGAAAAATCATTCTTCTCCACTCGGGCGATCATGCTAGGCGATGTAGCCAATCCGATATAAAGATAGTCGCGGTCATCTATTACCGAAGTTGGACTATTGGCTGATCCGATCAATTCTTTGGCTAATTTTTGATAATCTTCTTTCTCGGGATCATCAAAAGCACCTTTAGCTAAACGCACAACTCTGGCTGGTTCGGTATTCAAAGCGATATAAAGATAGTCTCCTTTAGCCGTAATATCATGTGCATTGTTTTCACCTGAAGCTAATTCTATCGTCTCCATTGTCAGATCATCCTTGTCCATTCTTATAATCTGGGATGGAGCCGTATTCAATCCTAGATAGATAAAATTATCATCTTGAGTAATGGCTGTAACCTCCGAATCCCAAGATGGTAATATTTTCGAGACTGCCGCAAAATTATCTTTAGAGATTCTGACCATTCTTCCCGGTCGAGTAGCCATGGCAACATAGAGGAAGCGGTCATCTTGTGTCATGCGATAAGGCTCTTCTTCTCCGGCCGATAATGTACTGGCCTGGACTATCCCATCGCTCTTAGAGATGCGAGCTATCCGAGCCGGTTTGGTTCCTAAAATTGTATAGATATAATTATCATCGTTAACCAAAGCACGAACATCTGGACCAGCTTCGCTTAAAGATAATGTTGTCATAGTCATATCGCTCTTGCGCAAACGCACGACTTGTCCGGGAGAAGTTTCTAAGCCAGCATAAACATATTCGGCATCGTGGGTTAGGGCACGCACGCTATTCTGACCCGATGCCAACATGGCTGTTCGTGTAGTCATAAAATCCGATTTGGCCAAGCGTACTATCCGACCGGGTGAAGTATTAAGCCCGACATAGACGTAATTATCGTCATTTACCAAAGAAGTAATATAGCTTTCTCCTTTCGTTAAAGTCTTGGTTTCGGCTTGAGAAAAATCATTTTTATCAATACGGACAATCTTGCCGGGTGAAGTATTAAGCCCGACATAAATATATTGGTCATCTTCATCTATTGCCTGAGCTTGATTTTCGCCGGCAGATAAGAATTCTGACTGAGCGAAGAAAGCCAAAACTTGCCTGCCTGTTACACTCTGATTAATATCAAAAGTCACTTCATTGGCTGCTAATAAATCTATAACACCCAATTCTCCCGAGATACTGGCGCGATAACCTTCCGGACCAATATCCACTAGATTAGAGGCTTCTCCCGCTGTTTTCACAGATTGAGAAGTGCTGACTTGGATGTAGTTCTGATCGGCGCTAACAAACGGCAAATCACAGTTATGGATTACCGATTCAAGCAATTCACTTCCAGTCCAAGCAATATCGTGCCCATTGGGTGAATAAACGGTAATAAAATCTTCTTTGCCCGTTTCTCTGCGAGCAAAGATTCTATACTCCGATCCGTTTTCCTTTGATTTATAGAAATAAGTGTATGTCTCTGTCACTCCGGCTAATTCATATTGTTGAGAATAAAGAGGATCGTGAGGCAATCCTTCGGGCAAATAGTAATGAAGGTCTGCTTGCAAACCTAAATCTTCTTCCAATCTGGCTCCTCCATCTCTTTTCGGATAATTCCCTTGATCAAGCTGATAAGCTCGCAAAGCTTGTTGTATGCGAGCTAAGTCGCTTTCGCGCTGAGTATCTCTAGTGCGCGCTTTATTGTAATTCAAGACCAGGTAAATAGACGTAATAACCAAGGCTAAGATGAGAACTCCTGCGATAATCTCAGCCAAAGTGAAATTAAATCTTTTTTTAGTTGGCAAAGACATGATGTTTTAGTAAATTATAAAACCATTTTAACACAATCCCGGAGCGTTGAAAGAAGATTTTTCCTTTTGATTAAAATAAAAAACTATCAATCCTAGAATTAAATAATAAATCACTATCAAAACAGGAGAAGGCATCCATGTTATGGCTGCCCAATTAATTCCTGAAAAATAGATTATGAAATTAATAACAGCCATGAGAATAAGGTTTAAAAACAAGCTGATTATAAAAAATCCACCGGTTATTAAAAAAATTAAACCCACTGAAAATATAATTGGTAAAAACGAAACTACTATAATATTGGCCAAAGGACCAATCAAAGAAATTTGCCCAAAATGATAGGCAACTAAAGGAGCCACTGCTAATTGTGCCGATAAAGTGACAGATAATAAATCTCTCAATGTTCCTCCCGGTAGCCAGTAAAGTAATCTCTTTAGCTGAGGCATCAGATAAATCAATCCGGCTGTCGCCCCGAAAGACAATTGAAAACCGATATCCCAACGTAATAATAAAGGATTGGCAATCAATAAGAAAAACCCGGCCCAAATAAAGGCTCTTTGCGATTGAGATATTCGACCAATCAACGATCCTAAAAGTCCAAATCCTACCATCAATCCAGCACGACAAATTGAAGGACGTCCACCGGTTAATAAAACAAAGAATAATATAATCAGCAATGACCATCCTGCTGAGCGTTTTACTGACATTTTCAGTCGTCGCGTTAAAACTAAAATTAATTGGACTAGAATAATCAGGTGCATCCCCGAAACCACAGCAATGTGACTTAATCCGGTGCGACGTAATTGTTCTGATAAATCCATGCTTTGAGAAATACGTTGCCCGAACATCATTGCTTTTAATAACGATCCTTGCGGCTCTACCAATTTTTGATCAATCAATTTTTCGGCCCTAAATTTAATTCGAGATAATAAATATGGAATAATATAATATTTATTGAAACCAACTGGCTTTATCGAAGGATAAAATAATGATCCTTGTATATTTTCCTTCATTTGATAATCCTGAAAATCACCAGAGTCATGATGTATTCGGCCGGAGACAATGACTTGCTGGCCTAATTTATAATCCTTCAAATCGTATTCTCCGAAAATGCTAATATTCCCTTTTAATTCAGGTGACTTAGCTGAAATTAGCCAATCTGATTTAAGCAGCATACGCACACCTGTCGGATAATTGTCAGGCATATCAATGACAGTCGCTAGTAAAATAACTTTTTCCTCAGCTTGCCATAAATCATACTGCTTCAATCTTTGATCAATACGATAATTTAAAAAAGCCGATCCCATGCTTAAGCCAATCAGACACACTGCCAATGTCGAACGATTGTCTAAAATGAAAATAAAAAAGCCGCTCAAGGCAGCTAGAATAATCAAAAACCAAGATATTGTTAAAAATGAAGATGCGGCAATGCCAACGATAAAAGTGATAGCTAGGCGAAACAAAAAAGAACTGATTAACATCAGCGCACAGCGCAATATTTTACATAATTCTTTTCAAGAGAGCGGGCCCATTTCTCTAATTCCGCCCGATCATAACCTTTCTGATTAAAGAAATCTTTATCCAATAATTTTTTAGAAGCAATAAATGATTGCAGAATATAACGATCCGCTCCTTTGATCAGCCGACCAATCTCCATAATATCTTCTTGGGTAAGCTGGCCGGCCACAATTGTTGTTCGGAATTCATATAATCGCCCCGAGCCACGAATGATATCAATGCTCTTTTTGATCAAACTTGTATCAATATTCACTCCGGCAATTTGACGATAAAGGAAATCGGGGGCTTTGATATCCATGGCAAAATAATCTACCGCTTTTAACGCAATCAATTCTTCTAAAACATCAGGCCGGCTACCATTTGTATCTAATTTGATTTCATAGCCCATTTCTTTAACTTTCTTTAGAAAATCCAAAATATCTGCCTGGATCGTCGGCTCCCCACCGGTTACAACCAATCCATCTAATTGATTTTTCCTTTTCTCTAAAAAAGAAAGAATTCTGGAATCATTGAATCTTTTGGAAAAATAATTATGGTCAACCAATTCGGGATTATGACAATATCCGCAACGCATATTACACCCTCGCGTAAAAACAATAGCACTTAGATGATTGGGATAATCTATTAAAGAAAATTTTTGGAAACCACCAATTTCCATTAATCCACTTTAATTTTGGCGCGATGTTTGAATTCTTCAGCTTTGCCTTCATTCCAATTGCGGATTGGCCGCAAATAGCCAACAATTCTGGAATAGATTTCGCAGGTTGCTCCGCACTGAGGACACTCGAGTTGTTCACCCGTTAGATATCCATGATCGGGGCAAATCGAAAAAGTAGGCGTTAGTGTGAAATAAGGCAATTTGTAATTATCACAGATTTTTTTAATCAGCTTTGGGACAATAGACACATCGGAGATACTTTCTCCCAAAAAGAAATGCAATACTGTCCCGCCCGTGTATTGACATTGAATCTTGTCTTGTAAATCTAATATCTCAAAAAGGTCTTCAGTGTAATCAACTGGTAACTGGGAAGAATTTGTGTAATAAGGAGCTGCTCCTTTTTGATAATCTTCTTCATTGGCGCATTTAACTTCCGGATAATATTCTTTATCTTTCAAAGCCAAGCGATAAGCCGTAGCTTCGGCCGGGGTTGCCTCCAAATTGTAATTGACACCTGTTTCTTCTTGAAATTCCAATAGTTTCTTTCTGATAAATTCTAAAACCTCTAAAGCGAATTCTTGGCCTTCGGCGCTGGCCATATTGCAATTCATCAGATTAACAGCCGCTTCATTCAGACCAACTAATCCAATTGTTGAAAAATGATTATGCCAATATCCACCCAAATGTTCTTTAATGTTGCGTAAATAAAATTTTGAATAAGGATACAAATTGTGTTCTGTAAAATTTTCCAATATTTTGCGTTTTGTCTCTAAACTATCTTTAGCTAAAACCATTAATTTCTCCAAACGAACAAAGAAATCTTTCTTATCTTTAGCCAAATAGCCCAATCTCGGCATATTAATAGTGACTACCCCGATAGAGCCAGTTAAAGGATTGGCTCCGAATAAACCACCCCCTCTTTTGCTTAATGCTGTTGTCTTTATTCTTAAACGGCAGCACATACTGCGAACATCTTCCGGTTTCATATCGGAATTAACAAAATTGGCAAAATAAGGTAAACCGTATTTAGCCGTAGCCGCCCATAGATAAGAAGAGATAGAGTTATTCCAATCGAAATCCTTAGTGATGTTATAAGTCGGAATGGGAAAAGTAAAAACGCGACCACGACTATCTCCTTCTGTCATAACTTCCAAAAAGGCTCTGTTTAACAGATCCATTTCTTTTTGAAAATCACCATATGTCTCCGCTTGTGGTTTTCCCCCGATAAGAACCGGCTGATTACGATAATGTTTCGGAACATTTAAATCAAAAGTAAGATTGCTAAAAGGTGTTTGAAAACCAACCCTTGTAGGAACGTTCATGTTGAAAATAAATTCCTGCATCGCTTGCTTGATTTCGCTATAAGTTAATCCGTCATAGCGAATATAAGGAGCCAATAATGTATCAAAACTGGAAAAAGCCACCGCTCCGGCTGATTCTCCTTGTAAAGTATAAAGGAAATTGCATATCTGACCTAAGGCGGCCCTGAAGTGCTTAGCCGGCCGGCTTTCAATTTTGCCGACTGCTCCCCGAAAACCAACTGTCAATAAATCTTGCAAATCCCAACCGACGCAATAAACCGCCAAGGATCCTAAATCATGAAGATGAAAATCACCTTTTTGATGAGCTTCTCGAATATCTGAAGGATAAATCTTATTTAACCAATAAGTACTGTTTATCTTTGAAGAAACATATTGGTTCAGTCCTTGCAGAGAATAGGTCATATTGCTGTTCTCTTTCACCTGCCAGTCATTATTGTTCAAGTATTGATCAACAGCATCAACGCTGCTTTGATCAATCACCTCACGCATGCGCTCATGTTGATCGCGGTAAATAATATAGGCTTTTGCCGTTGCTCGATAAGGCGAGGTCAAAAGAACCTTCTCAACAATATCTTGCACTTCTTCTACGGTTGGTAAATCTTGAGGCAATTCCTGAATAATTACATCAATTACTTGTTGAGTTAATCGCTCTGCCTCGGTCACATCAAATTCACCCGTTGCCTGACCGGCTTTACTGATGGCGATAACAATCTTATGCTCATCAAAGGGAACTACTTCTCCCGATCTTTTCCTTATTTTATCCGGTCGGCCTGGTGATTTGATCATTTGAATCTTAAATTAATTAATTCCCGTAGCAATAATTGTTACTCTGATCGTTCCCGGCTTTAGATGTTTATCTAAAGAAGTGCCAAAAATTAAACTGGCGCCAGGTCTAATAGCTTGGCGCATCTCTTGAGTAATTTTCTGAACTTCAGCCAGAGCTAAATCTCCATTGCTGGCAATATTCAATAAAGCGGCTTTCGCTCCTTCTAAAGAGAAATCCAAGAGTGGTGAATTCAGGGCCGCCTTTAAGGCATTAACAGCCCGACTGCGGCCACGAGCCATACCGATGCCGAATAAAGCCGGTCCAGCTTTTTTAATAATTGATCTCAAAGCTGCGAAATCAACATTGATCTCCCCGGAAGATACTATCAAATCTGTAATGCCCTGGATGGCATTGTGAAGCACTTGATCACACAGTTCAAAGGCATTCGTCAATGAAGTTTGATTGCTTACTAAATCAAGTAATTTATCATTGGGCACGACTAAAAGGGTGTCCACTATCGGACGCAGAACCTCCAAACCGGCTTGAGCGATTTTGACCCGAGGTTCTCCTTCAAAAGAAAACGGAGTAGTGACTGTCGCAATAGTTAAAATACCCATTGACCGGGCAATACGCGCAATGACTGGAGCAGCTCCTGTCCCAGATCCGCCTCCCAATCCACAGGCGATGAAAATCATATCCGCTCCGGATAACAACTTTTCTATCTCATTTTTAGATTCTTCAGCAGCCATCTGTCCTAAATTAGGATCCATCCCCGCCCCTAATCCTTTAGTGGTAATCTGCCCAATCTGAAGTTTGGTATCAGCTGCCTTGGCTTTCAAATCCTGAACATCTGTGTTAATTGCAATTAATTCGACACCTTCAATGTGTCGTTTTTTCATGCGAGCGATCGTGTTAGAACCAGAACCGCCCACGCCGATAACTTTTATTTTCTTACGCGGTTTCATTAAATAAAAAAAGCCGAGTTAACGGCCGAATGAATAAGATTAAGGAATAAAATGACGGGCCAACTTACGCAACCAACCGCTATTCTTAGCTGCGATCACTTCCATATCATCATCTGTTGCCAATAAAATCAAACCAGCCACTGTTGACCAGGCCGGATCTTCGTTTTCCAATCCATTGATTCCCTGAGGAATCCCCCTTTTCGCTGTTAACTCGAAAACCTCTCGGGCGCAATCAGTGATGCCCTTGATTTTGGAGCCACCTCCGGTCAAAACTACTCCGGCAGGCAAATCCTGACGACGACAAACACTTGTGACTGAGCGATAGGCTTCCTCTAATATCTCCTCCATTCTGGGTTTAATCATTTTAACCAATTTTTTGGCTTGACGGTTTTCTTCCGTTCGCCCGCTTAAATTCTTATCAAAACATGAACCAATTTCCTTTTTCAATCTCTCGGCTTCAGAAATTTCAATTGACGATCCAACAGCAATATCATCTGTCACATGAGAAGATCCTAAAGGAAAAATATTTAAATGCACGGGCTTCCCTTCTTGAAAAACAATAACCTTAGTCAAGCTGTGCCCGATATCAACTAAAACTGCACCTCTCTCTTTCTGCTGATCATTTAAAGCCGCGCGAGCGCAAGCTAGCGGAGTGGCAATAATATCTTCAATCTGACAGCCGGCCGCCATAACCGCTTCTTTTAATTTCTTAAGATGGGGTGAAAAGACCGAAAGAATTAAAACCTCAACCTCCAGACGTGTACCCATCATCTCTAGAGGACGCTCTATCCCTTTCTGCCCATCAACAATAAAATCTTTTACTAAAACTCCCCAAAATTCGTTATTGGAAGGTAAATTAATCGATTGAGCCGCTTCTATGACTCGGTTGATATCTTCTTGGGAAATACGCCCATCTGCTCGAGACACTGAAACTAATCCGTGGCTAGGCGTGCTTAAAAAACGAGATTCTCCGATATTAACATAAACACGATCAATCTTCTCCGAACAAGATTTTTCAGCTTGATCAACAGCTGCCTTAATACTGCGAGCCAGACGATTGACATCATGTATTCCTTTTTTATTCAAACCTTCAGTCAGACATTCACCAAAACCAAGAAACTCCAAGCTCCCCCCTTGCGGAGATTGTCTGGCCAATAAAACCTTGACTGAGCCGACTCCAACATCTAAACCTGTAATAATGCGGGATCGTGCCATAACAAATTTAAATTTTACCCATTTTTTTAAGCTGATGATACCTTTGCCGAGCTGCTAGTTTACTCAAAGCTGATTTTTTGCGAGCCAGAGTGCTCTCTGGCCTTTGGCGATAACGCAACTCTTTCGCCTTTTGCAAAATGCCACTTCGGCGCACCTCTTTCGAGAAACGATCAGTCAAACTGACCGGGGTTTCATTGCTCTTTCTTTCAACTATTATAGGCATAATAAACTAAATATAATCTATTTGTTCTTTTTTTGCAAAATAATCCTTAATCCGATTTCGGACAATTACCAATTTATATCTTTTAGAGTCAAAGACTGCGCTTAATCACGCTGACTATCTGACTGCGCTTAACCAGTCTTTGCTTCCCGGTAGTCATCGTTTTCAAAGTAACTGTTCCATCCATAGCCTCTTTCTGACCAATAACGATAACATATTTAACACCCAATCGATCGGCTCTCTTTAGCTGAATGCCCAATGATTCTCTATCAAATTCTTCGGCTACTTTTATCTTCTTTTTTCTCAGTTCTTCAAAGAGCTTGACTGCTTCTTTTTTGGCTGTCTGCCCGAGCTGAGCGATAAACACGTTTGGTTTTTCTTGATAAGACAACCTACTGCCAATGTCTTGCATGGCACTGACAATTCTTTCTATTCCCGCAGCCGCTCCCACGGCTGGCGTTGCCGGGCCTCCTAACAACTCAACCAATCCATCGTATCTTCCGCCACCAACCAGGGCTTTTTTGTCATCATCTTTATTGGAAACGATCTCAAACACTGTGCGAGTATAATAATCCAATCCTCGAACTAAATAAGGATTTAATTTATAAGGAATATTCAGCTCTCCCAGCAACTCTAACACCTCTTGGAAATGGTGGCGGCATTCTTCTGAAAAATAATCAACTGTTTGAGGAGCGTGAGTAATAATATCCTGGCAATTTTCTTCTTTGCAATCAAGAACTCTCAAAGGATTTCTCAATAAACGACGACGACAATCAGCGCACAGCTCTCTTTCATTCTTTTTTAAATACTTAACCAGAGATTTTTGATAGATAGCTCTTTCGGCTGGCTGTCCGATTGAATTTATTTCAACCGAAAGATCCTTTAAGTGCAATTCCGTTAATAAATTATAGAAAATAGCTATGATTTGCACATCTAAAACAGCATCGCCACCCCCAATAGTTTCAAAACCAAATTGGTGAAATTGCCTATATCGACCGGCTTGAGCTTTCTCATGCCTGAAAAAAGGTCCCCAGTACCAAAGCTTTACCGGTTGTGGCTGAGCTCGTGAACCATGTTCCAAATAATATCTTACAACCGAAGGGGTCCCTTCCGGTCTTAAAGCCAAAATCTCTCCGCTTTTAGTGCGAAGAGTGTACATTTGTTTTTCAACAATATCCGAAGTATCGCCAGTTCCTCTTTTAAACAATAATGAATTCTCTAAAACAGGAAAATCGATTTGATCAAAACGATATTCCCGGGCAATACGGCGGCAAACATTTTCTACCTTGTCAAAATAAGCGCAATCTTCAGGAGTCAGATCGTGCATGCCCTTAGGTGTTTGAAAAAGCTCTTCAGCCATAATCTTAAGGATTGATTATTTCCATACGAGTTACCGGCCATAACCTGATGATGGCCCGCCCAATGATATTTTCAGCCGGTAAAGATCCCCAAAAACGAGAGTCGTAAGAACGATCACGATTGTCACCCACCACAAAATACTGTCCTTCTTCTAAAGTTACCGAAAAAGATCGGCCTGTCCCCAGGCGTGGAAGATAACTTTCTTCCAAAAGGAATTTTTCTCCTTCTATGCCAGTAATATAAATCTCATTATCGGTTGCCTCTAATGTTTCACCCGGCAAACCGATTATTCTTTTGATAAATCTTCGAGAGGGATCGGTCGGAGCGTAAAAAATAATGACTTCCCCACGTTCTGGTGTGCGGAAACGATAACTGATCTGATCAACAATTAAATAATCTCCGTCATAAAAATTAGGCTCCATTGAGGCGCCATCAATGACAAACGGCTGGAAGAGAAAGTAGCGGATCGGGATGACAATTAATAGAGCCAAAATAACTACTTCTATAACTTCCCACCAAAAAGATAAAAAGCTCTTCAAAGAATCATTCATTATTTATGAGCAAATACTGTCCTGATTATAATTGAAATTGCCCTGTTTATCAAGGCAGTGCTATAATAGCCCTATGATTATCATTATCGGGCTGGGAAACCCGGGACGACGCTTTAAAAACACGCCTCATAACCTCGGATTCGATGTTATTGATCATTTACGTAAGCGTTATCACTTTCCCAGATTCAATAAGCAGGAGAAAGCCATGGTTAGCCAAGGATCCATTGGCGATCAAGAGATTATTCTGGCTAAACCATTAACTTTTATGAATGAATCCGGATTGGCTGCAACAGAATTATCTGAATATTATCAGGTTAAGCCTGATCAAATATGGCTTATTTATGACGATGCCGACCTGCCTTTAGGAGAAATTAAGATTGACTTCAACCGAGGGTCGGGTGGGCATAAAGGCGTTGCCTCTGTTATTGATTCTTTAGGGACAAAGGGTTTTTATCGGTTAAGATTGGGCAGCGCCTCCACTCAAAGAGACAATCTTAAGGCATTCGTCTTGAAACCATATAGCCGATATGATCGTTCTCGAGCTAAAGAGATGATTCTTGAAGCCATTATTGAGTTGGAAAGATCTTTATTAAACAAAATATCGGCCTAAAGCCGATTTTTATCCTCGAGGCTATCTGCAAGCTGTTAGAGCATGATTGAGATGACTCAATACGCCCTAAAGTTTAAAGGTACTTCGGGACATAAGGAGGGACTGCCCATTTCCCTACTTGCAGACAGGCTCGAAGATAAAACAATAACATTATAGACGGCGTCATACATCTGTCAAATATTGGTCTTTTTATAAAATGGTGCTAAATTGTCAAAGATGAAGCTAGTTATCGTTGAATCACCAACTAAATCGAAAACTATTGAGAAGATATTGGGATCAGAATATCGATGTTTGGCCAGCATGGGCCATATTCGTGATTTGCCTAAAAGTAAATTAGGTGTTGATTTAGAGAATAACTTTGAACCGCAATATGTTATTCCCACTAAAGCGCGCAAGACCGTCAATACTTTAAAAAAAGAACTCCAAGAAGCTGAAAAAGTTATCTTGGCGGTTGATGAAGATCGTGAAGGTGAGGCCATCGCCTGGCATTTAGTTCAAGCTCTAGATTTAAAAAACTTTGATCGCATTGTTTTCCATGAAATAACGCCTGAAGCCATTAAATCAGCCTTAAAACACCCACGAGATATTGATGCCGGCTTAGTTGATTCTCAGCAAGCCCGAAGAATACTTGATCGATTGGTTGGATACAAGCTTTCACCTTTTCTCTGGAAAAAAGTCATGCGTGGTTTATCAGCCGGCAGAGTGCAGTCAGCCGCCGTTCATTTGATTGTAATCAGAGAAAAAGAAATAAAAGCGTTTAAGGCGGAGGAATATTGGACCATTCAAGGAATATTCCTTAAAGGCAAAGATGTCATTGAAGGAGATTTGATTGCTATTGCCGACAAAAAGATACCTAAACCAGGATTGGATAAGAAGCAAGCTGAAAAAATCTCTCAAGAATCAGAAAAATTATCGGCTTCCATAAATCATATAACCAAGAAAGAAGAAAACCGTCATCCACTGCCGCCATTCACCACGAGCACCCTTCAACAAGAAGCTGGACGAAGGTTGCATTTCTCCAGCCGCCAAACTATGAGATTCGCTCAGGAACTTTATGAGCGCGGCTTGATCACTTATCATCGCACCGATTCTTTTAATTTAGCTGATTCCGCTCAAAAACAAGCAGAAGAATATTTAAAGAAAGAGCTTAGTGTTCAATATTGGCCCGGGCAAGCCAGAAAATATAAAAATAAAAGCAAATTAGTCCAACAAGCCCATGAAGCAATCCGCCCCAGTGATTTTTGGAATGTCCCAGATAAGATTAAGCTAACTCCTCCCTCTTCGAAGCTTTATCGATTGATTTGGCAGAGAGCTCTTGCCTCTCAAATGTCTTCAGCTGTATTGATTAAAACATCAGCTGACATAACAGTCGGAGATTATCTATTCCGAAGCGTCGGACAGATAATCAAGTTCGATGGATTTTTAAAAATATATCCTAATGCCCTGAAAGAAAAAATATTGCCGCAGATATCCGAGGGAGATAAACTGGAGATTAAAGAGATTCTTAACAGCCAACACTTCACTCAGCCCCCAGCCCGCTATTCTGAGCCAACTCTCGTTAAGGCGCTAGAGGAATTAGGTATCGGACGCCCCTCGACCTATGCTCCGATTATATCTACTATCCAGGAGCGCGGTTATGTTGCCAAGAACGAAGACAAGAAATTGCAACCGACTGAAATCGGGCAAATGGTTGACGAATTATTGAGCCAGCACTTTCCTGAAATAGTCGATGCTCAATTTACCGCTAATATGGAAGAATCCTTGGATTTAGTTGCTCAGAACCAGCAAGATTGGCATAAAGTCATTAAAGATTTTTATGAACCTTTTGATAAGAATCTGAGAGATAAATATGAGATGGTGGAAAAGAAAGATTTAACCGAATCGACTGATCGACTCTGCCCTGAATGCCAGAGTCCTCTATTAATTCGCATGGGGCGTTATGGTAAATTCTACGGATGTTCTAATTTTCCTAAATGCCGTTTTACCGAACCGTTGAAAAGCAATAAAACTGGTGTTGTTTGCCCAGAATGTCAAAGGGGTGAATTGGTGGCTAAAAGAAGCCGACGAGGAATATTTTATGCTTGTAATCGATATCCTGAGTGCACATTTGCTTTATCCGATAAACCGACTGGGGAAAAATGTCCGGAATGCTCATCCTTGCTTGTCGAAAACAAGAAAGGTAAAATAAAATGCAGTCACAAAAGCTGTTCTTTCGAAAAGAAATAAGCCGAGGTGGTGAAATTGGTAGACACGGTAGACTCAAAATCTGCTGCTCGCAAGGGCTTGAGGGTTCGAGTCCCTCCCTCGGCACCAACTCTAAGTAAAAATTTATTTCCATTTTTATTGAATGCTAATTAGCATTCTCTATTGTGTTTGAAGTAATTTGTTATTTTTTTACAGATAAATACCAATTTAAACTTGCATAGGTATTGCAATGTTTTGCATAGGTATGCTAAAATAAAGCAGATTCATAATATTTAACGCAAAATGGAAGCAAAACTAATATCTATAGGTCAAGCGGCTATGCAATTAGGTGTATCAATAGATACACTGAGACGATGGGATGAAACTGGCAAACTCAAGGCGATAAGAAAATCTCCTGGTGGAATTCGTTATTACTCTGAAAATGACATTTATTTACTAATACATAATATCCCTAGGATGGCTATTGAATGGGCATCCAATCCATCGCCCGTTGAGATACCTCCGGCTTTTTATTGCTCAAATAGTTCAATCTTCCAGGCAAGATTGATAAAAATGCAGGACGAATTAGCCGCTATACCGTCAATAGAGAAAATCTTATCTTTGTTGGTAGCAATAGCAGGAGAGATAGGTAATAATTCTTTTGACCATAATCTAGGTAATTGGCCTGACTTGCCTGGTATTTTCTTTGGATATGATATTAATAAAAAAGAGATTGTTTTAGCAGATCGCGGAATAGGTATTTTAAATACTCTCAAGCGAGTCAAACCGGAATTGAGCAATTATAAAGACGCGCTAAATACTGCTTTTATCGAAGTTATATCGGGTCGATCCCCAGAAGCGAGAGGTAACGGTTTGAAGTTCGTTAGAAAAGTTATCGCTGAAAATCCAATTAGTTTATTTTTTCAATCTGGTGATGCAGAGCTAAATATGATTAAAGAAACCTCTGATTTAAATATAACAGATGCGAAACAATTTATACGCGGCTGCATAGCCATAATTAAATATTAATATAACAATATGAACATTGAACTTAAAAAATTCGGGACAACTTTAATATCAAGACCGAACGGGAAGGAGGCGCTTGCCGCTTTTCAACTCATTTCAAGAGATCTTTTGGAAGATGAAGATTTAATCATGGATTTTGATGGCATTATAACTTTCTCTCCGTCTTGGGGAGATGAATTTTTGACGTCACTCGCCCGAACTTATGGCGATAGATTTAAATTAAAGAATACTCAGAATCCTTCAGTAAAAACCACATTAGAAATTCTCGAAACAATAAACAACATCAAGTTTAATAAAGTAAATTAGTTTTTTCTTACTTACAGAATAAGAGTTTTCTGTAAAATAGAAAATATTTAATAATAATTAATCTTAAAATAAGTGCACCATAATGGCATAAATGTAATTTATGAGCACCCATTTAATAATGGACGGTATCACATTAATACTGTCTATTTTGTCTTAAATAATTTATTTTAATAAAAAATGTCCCCCAGAAGAAAACCCGAAGGCAATCTACTAAGGAACATTATCAGTATAGCTGACTATGATTTTTTGTCAAACAGATATTTTTCAAAATAAGATAATTAATTCTCATAATGGAGAAGCTCTGTCACCCCTCGGGTGACAGAGCTACGAAAGTACCCTTCTACGAAGGCAGGAAATCCGCCTCGGGATTCTGCTGCTTCCAGATCTGGAGGTCCACGAAGGCCATCTCCGCGGTTGTCGTGGACAGCCACATCGATAGCAACTCGTCGTACCATGGCTCCACGCCGCTGACCCCGCACGCTATGCCCTCGCAGACCCAGGACCCGTAATACGGTGTATCTCCTGGCTCGAGAGCCGTCGGTGGGATCAGACGGTTCGGAAGACCTGATCCCCATGCCTGGTTTGCCTTGGACAGCGCGATCGCTGCATAGTCGTGGCGATCATCAGGCTCGCCGTACTTCCCAGTTACCGCGACTGCCCCAGTCTTGGGATCGAGAACCACCCAATAGAACCCCTTCTTGCCACTCTTCCGGAGTAGCAAGTCCGAGATCGCCGGACGCAACAAATCCAGCGCCGAACAGATCAGTTTCTCTAGATCCATCTGTGTCCTCCTTGTCTAACAGATAATTTATTATAAATAATTAAGCCAAATATGTCAATAGAATATTGGCTAAGAGAGTAAGAAAACGTTATTTGATCCTATTTTCTATGAATATGCGAGCTAATCTCAAT
The DNA here is from genome assembly GCA_964572275.1 of uncultured Candidatus Saccharibacteria bacterium. Lineage (GTDB taxonomy): Bacteria > Patescibacteriota > Minisyncoccia > Minisyncoccales > UBA1441 > CAYZEC01. Next base: position 3,528 of record CAZNED010000005.1, on the reverse strand, counting down.
TCTTGGTAAGAAAAGCCTCCACTTAATAGTTTATATACTGGAGACAGCTCTCGCCCACCAGATTTAATAAAGGCTTTTTCAATTTGATTTAAATTCTTTTTCGGCAAAGAGAGGTACTCTATATCTAAGGAAGGATTCTCTTTAATCAATTCTTCAACGTGTTTTAAAATCGTATCTTCCTTTAAATTTCGGAGACGAGCTATTCCCTTCAAAGATATTTTCTTTAAAATAAGTTCTTCGGTTTGATGATAAGTAGAAATTTTATTCTTAACTTCTTTTTGCTCAGGATCTTCTATCACTGGCAAAGGAATATTTTTTATCTCTTGCGCCACTTTATCAGAGATCTCTCTAAATACTTTATCCATTTCTAAGGCCTTTTGATTGACTAATAAAGCCATCTCATTTATGCCCATTAATTTCAATCCTTTTAAAGATCTTAAGCGGGAAAGAGCCACATAGCCCATTCCTTCTTCAAAACATTGAGAAATATCGATCTCGGCCGCATCAAGGTTCATGCCCTGGCTTTTGTGAACAGTAATAGCCCAGGCCAATCTTAAAGGAACTTGTTTGATCTGGGCTTTAACTAAATTGTTTTTCTCAATAGCCCAGATCATAGGAGTAGCCTTAATCTCTCGCCCTCCAGCAGTTTTGACTAATGGCCAACCATCTTCAAAGTCGATAACCTTGCCCAATGTTCCATTAACATAACCCCCTTTAAAATTATTCTTAACAAACATAACTTTGGCTCCTTTTTTAACAACCAATCTTTCCGGGGCTAAACAATTTCTTCTCAAAGATTCGGCCAATCTCTTATTTCCGCTTGAAGCCATATAATAAACTCTTTCTAATCCATCAACCTTCTTTAATTCATCATTATTGATCCGATCAACATCAATATTGTGAGTATAAAGCCTAATGGATATTTTATGTTTAAAATCTTGGCGAGGTCTTTTTTCAATTAGAATCTGGCAAGCTTTTTCAACCTCATTATTGCGAATATGGTTTAATAAATTGAATAGGTCATCTTCTTTTTGTTGACGATATTGCTCTTCCAGGTGACATATTTTCATATCCATTGTTTTCCAGCTCCAAGATTGAGAGACAAACTTGGTTATTTGTCCTCGGCTAATCGGAGGTAATTGGAAAAAATCACCGGAGCAAACAACCTGTAGCCCCCCGAAGGGCCGAGCGCTTTTCAAAAAAGCTTGGCAAATTTGATTGATTAGATCAAATTGGGAAGCATGAAGCATTGAAATTTCATCAATGATTAAAACTTCTGTTCCTTCAAAGTTTCTACGCAGATAAGATTTTTTCAATAGTTTATTCAAATCACTCTTGGTTAAGCTATTTTTAATACCCAATCCTGACCAAGAATGAATAGTCGTCCCCTGCAGATGCGTAGCGGCAATACCAGTTGAAGCAGTGATAGCCACACCTCGATGTTTCTCTTTTAAATAATCAATATATTGGTTTAATAAAAAAGTTTTCCCGCTTCCCGGCGGGCCAGTTAAAAAGACATTATGGCCAAGCTTTAAAACCTTAAGGGCCTCTTCTTGTTTCACGAATGAATAATAACAAAGTTGAACATGACTCTCAATCAAAAAAGCCCCGACCTTATCAGTCGAGGCTTTTTATTAGTCTTTATCGACCAAGCAATTGATTCAATTTTGCAATTGTTGAATTGCCGACAAAACCTGTTCCATTAGACAATCCTACCGGCGTTAAAATCTCCGATCTGTATTTTTCTTGGAATCTGATAACTGCTGCCGTGGTCAAGGCCCCGAAATAACTTGTCTCATTTCCGGGTGAACCAATTCCTGAAGCAGCTATCTGAGTATCAATTGATTGATTTAAGATAGCCTGTAAACATTTGACATCATCTCC
>CAZNED010000005.1:0-1544 GCA_964572275.1 uncultured Candidatus Saccharibacteria bacterium | reverse complement strand
GTAAACGTCCCTGTAGGCGTTGTAGGAGTCGTTGGGGTTGTCGCCGTTCTAGCCATAACCGCAAACTTAGAGAATGAAGTCGTTGTTGCTGTAATGGTCTTATTTACTGTATCGATAGTTGTCGGTAAAGCAACCCAGCTTGTGCCATTCCAACGATAAAGTTTTAAAGTAGAAAGATCTAGTCCGGCTACCTGTGCATCGGTATAGGTGATTGTAATAGTAACTGTTCCTGAAAAACTCGTTACAGGAACACCATTAGCCGTAGCTGTAATAGTATAGGAACCGACAATATTATAGCCAGTTGGAGTCGGTGATCCGAGAATTATCGTTCCTTCCTCGGTTTCTTCTATTTTAATAATTGTATCGGAATTAACTCCTCCAATAGGAACTTCTACCGTTATTGTTGTATTTGATGTCGTTGTCAGAGTTGTTTTGCCACCCGCTAAATTGGTAGCTGTAACTTGACCTGTTGTTGTGGTAGGCATAGGAGGAGTTGTCGCTATCCCGCCTCCACCGGCTCCGCCGCTAGAACGAACGCAAGTATTACCGCTTACAGTATAACCACTGTTGCAAGTAATCTGGCAATCAGGATAGGCGCTAACTGTTCCATTGGTTACTGTTGTTATGGCACAAGTCAAAGTATAAGTTTGAGCATCTGATAATGGACCAGCATTACCATCGGCATAACAAGCAACCGCTTTTAACGTTGTTGTCGAAGTAACGCTTATCGCTCCAGTATATTTCGTTCCGGTTGCGCAAGTCGTTGGACCATTGCAAGTAGGAGCATCTCCAGCACTATAGCAGATAGCTGTTGAGGCCTCTGCTGATAATGTAACGCTTTTATTCTCATGATACGTTCCTGCTACCGGAGAAAAGACTGGAGCACTCATTGCCACTCCATCTATGCCGGTGTTTATACTAGGACTCCCTAACGTTCCTTCATATTCAGAAGCTGAAACCATTACAAAAGAAGCTACGCCTAATAATATTAATGCTAATATTGAATATTTTTTCATCATAATATATTAAAGTATTTCGAAGAGAGGGGATTTCTCCCCTCTCTTCAAATTAGCTTCTTAAATTGGTCCTACTTCCGAGAATAATGTGTAGTTAGTAGAATAGGAACCAGCCGACCCTACAGGAATCTTCATTCCGACTACTACTTCTATCTGTCTTCCTGCAGTATTAGCATATATATCTCCATCCAATAAGAGAGCCTCGCTCAATACTCCGTTTTCCTCTATTTCTATAGCATCATCAACATCGCTTGCATTAACAGATTGAGCCGAATATATTCTCATATTTCCACCAGCATCAATAAATGCAGCACCACCTGCTCGAATCCATTGCTGGAAGCTCATCTGCAAACTATTTTCATTCTCTGGAACCGTTATCTCGAATCTCCAAGCCCACCCATCGTTATATTCATCATTTGCCATGCCCGTTGTCTTTATTGGATAGACAGCTGTAGGATGCAATTCTACTACTTCCTCAGTACCAGTTGTGAATGAATAATCACCTTCTTCCCAACCAGCAAATGGATT
>CAZNED010000004.1:0-34028 GCA_964572275.1 uncultured Candidatus Saccharibacteria bacterium | reverse complement strand
CTCCGCCTGGGGAGTACGGTCGCAAGACTAAAACTCAAAGGAATAGACGGGAACCCACACAAGCGGTGGATCATGTGGCTTAATTCGACAACAAGCGACGAACCTTACCAGGGCTTGATATGCTAGTGAAGCCCGATGAAAGTCGGGTCTATCCTTCGGGAGCGCTAGCACAGGTGCTGCATGGTTGTCGTCAGTTCGTGTTTTGAAATGTACCGTTAAGTCGGATAACGAACGCAACCCCTGTCCTATGTTTCACGTACCATAGGAGACTGCCTCGAACAACGAGGAGGAAGGCGGGGATGACGCCAAATCAGTATGGCCCTCTGATGCCCTGGGCTGCACACATGATACAATGGGATTAACAATGCGTTGCCACATCGCAAGATGGAGCTAATCGCTTAAACAATTCCTCAGTTCGGATTGGGGTCTGCAATTCGACCCCATGAAGCCGGAATCGCTAGTAATCGCCAATCAGCTACGTGGCGATGAATGTGTTCCTGGGTTTTGTACTCACTGCCCGTCAAGTCAGGAAAGTTGGTAATGCCCGTAGTCTCTCCATTAGGAGGGCCGAAGGTAGGGCCAATGATCAGGACTAAGTCGTAACAAGGTACGCGTAGGGGAATCTGCGCGTGGAACAATATTTATTTCAAGTTTGTCGACTCTGATTGAAATCGCAAATTTGGATTTCAATCTTAAGGCAATAACAGTAATCCTTTCTTAATCTGTTCTCAAGGCGATTCTAAGCAATCAATTATTCAATCCCGCCAACTTGCGGGATTTTTTAGTTGCTGTTAAAATGATTCTGCTTGAGGGCGTGTGGCTCAGTGGTAGAGCGCTTCTCTGATAAAGAAGAGGTCGCAGGTCCGACTCCTGCCACGCCCACCCTAAAAAAGGGCTCGTAGCTTAGTTGGTAGAGCGCCACATTTGCAATGTGGAGGTCGGGAGTTCGAATCTCCCCGAGTCCACCATTTTAAGTTTATCGCCTCAATCGGAGCCGGGTAATTTTGCGGACATCTTGTGTTTTGTAGAGCATAGTGAAGCAAAACATGAGTAGAGTATAAAAGCCGTGTAGAATATATAATGCTATATAATATAGTAATATATTTTTGATTACGGCATGAAGGAGTGAATATGGAAACAAAAATTTTGTTCTTTATTTCACTTCCTTCCAGACAAAATACGTGCTTTTGTCAGACTGATCTTCTCTATACCCCTCGGAATTGAACTGTTCTTCTGTTAATACTACCCGGAATTTGTGGAGGATATATTGCGATTCTAAACCAGGATAGCTAGGCGAGGTGATTTTTTGTTTGTCCGTTCCAGTTGCGACCAAATTAATTTCGCCACGAATACCTAACTCTTCTTGTATTCCACGAATTATAGCAATTCGCGGGTCTTCGCCTAGCTTCATTTTTTCGGAAACAGCTTGCTCTAAATTTCTTCGTCTCTCCCGCCCATCTTTAAAAACTTGTCTATCTTCTTTTAAATGATACTTTTTGCCATTAGGAGATTGATAATATATATCCGCACCTCCAATTGCAACTTTCCTTAATAGTTCGCCATTTTTTCCAGTAACTAAAATAATCTCACCACTTTCAATTTCATTTTGGAGATGTACCAAAGTTTTAGCCCGACCAGTGCCCCAAGAAGAAATATCAATACCTGCATCAATAAGCTGTTTCCCTAGAGCACTAATGGCTTTCTCAAAATTTTCCATAATGTCTAAGCTAAAGAATGAATTTTTTTGATTTCATTTACGGCAGCAATGGAAATAAGAATGTATTATTATTTCATATGATGTTAGGGTTATGAGAAGTTACAATTAAAAAGAGCGATTTATGTAAAGAAATGTACGATAATTCCAAATCTTATAATCCTTATTATGATCTTCGATAGGCTGAATTTTAGTGTAACATTTCGAAAGAAAATTTCAGATTTTAGACTAGTTTACTATTCCAATAATTGAAAGAAATTGTCAATATGGCTTACGGCATCCTCTAAAGTTTCATATCTTGCAATTTTCATGTTTGGATTCCCATTAATCATGGCAGACAAACTTTTATCTTGCTGATTTTTATATAAACACAGTATCTTTTTATTCATATCTTCGGCTTTTCCAACTTCATATCCAACACCGAGCGATGGTATAGAGATTTCTGCGATTACTACATCTGATTCTTGAACCCAAGACATATCGCGATTGTATATCCATTCATCAGATGGACCATCTTCACCGAATTCAGTTAGATTTCTATTGCCAATATGTTCTGTCAAAATTTGACCATACTGAGCAAGGTGCTGAATTAGTTGAAAGTATAATTCTTTATTGTCTCTTCCGCCACGAATTGAACCAGCGAAATATATTTTCATAGTCATAATTATTAACAACAATACAACTCATCGGGCATAGTGCCCTTTTTTATTTCTCCGAAGGGATTACCGGACTTACGAATATTATCAATCATCTTCTTATTGACATCAGTGTTCATATCGTTATTAACCAGATGCTCTCTTACTTTTTTCATTAAGCTGGGAAGATCTATTTTGACCGGGCAGTTGTCATAACAGGCACCACAAAGTGTGCAAGAAAAACAATTTGCTTTCTTAGCGCCTAGAAGGCTCTCTGAGAAAGCTGTAAAGATAACACCTTTGCTTCCGAGATATTTACCTCCATAAGATTTTCCTATTTCCCTAAACACGGGGCATGAATTTAAACAGGCACCACAGTTCAGGCAGTAGAGTAATTCTCCTAGTCCGGCTGAAATTAATTCTTTGCGACCATTATCAACAAGTATTAAATTCACGTCTTTTGCTCCTTGAGCTCCGATAATTAATTCATTATTTATATCAGCTGTTTTTGAAGGTCCGGAAATTATAGAAACATAACTTGGAAATTTTTGACCCGTACTCCAGATTACAGAAGCTTCGATTAATTCCATCGCTTCGGATAAGCTATCAACTATTTTTTCAAATCCAGACACGATAATATGCATGCTGGGTATTCTGGTGGCTAATGATATATTTCCTTCATTTTCCAATAAGATAATTTGGCCATCAGCAGTAATAGCATTAGCTCCAGTAATTGCAACATCGGCTTCAATTATTTTTCTGCGTAAAATAGGCTTAATATAATCAACAATACTTTGAGAGTTAGCTTCAACTTTAACTCCGAATTTACGCTCAATTATATTAACAATTTCATGGATAGATAGATTTAGGGCTGGTAATACTGGATGGATTCCTGATGATTGATTCAAACTATTTAAAAAATCTCCCAAATCGGTTTCTGTCAATTCTTTATCTGCCAAAAATCCTTCCTGATCAATTTCATGAAATGTATTACTTTTTGTTTTTACAATTTTCTTTTTATCATTGGTTAGGCGGATGATAATCACTCTGGCTTCTTCGGCATCCTTAGCCCAAAACACATTAATCCCATTTTTCTTTAGATTGGCTGTAGATTTTTCACACAATGACCATATGTTCTCAAGAGAATTCTTTTTAATCTGATAAAGTTTTTCCCGATATGATTCATAGTCTCGTCCTTGATCAAGAAGAGTCCTTTCTCTTTTTCGGATATAATCGTTAAAAATACGTATCATAAGCAAACGTTCATTAGGGGCAATGAATTCATTGTCTTTAATCATGGTTGATAGCGCTCTCTAATAATTCAGTCAATTCGATAACCTTAGGTCCCTTTTGAGAATCAGAATTATTACGTAAATGCAAATAACACATAGGGCAAGCTGTACAGATAATATCGGCAGAAGTTTCTTCTCGTGTTTGCCGGATCCTTTCTTGGGCGATTTTATTTGATAAAAGCTGTTCATTAGACTGAACTCCACCTCCTCCGCCACAGCAATAACTATTTTTTTGGTTTAATTTCATCTCTATCAAATCATAGCCACAAGCCTTGATCAATTCGCGGGGCTCTCGATAAATGCCAGCTTGACGCCCTAAATGACAGGGATCATGATAGGTTATTTTCCCGGAATTCTTTGATAAAGGTAGGCGCTTTTCTATTAGGGCACGATGAAATACTTGACTGGTATGGTTTACCTTTATTTTCCAATGATTGCCTAAAATTTCCTGATAATCTTTATGGAAAGTTAAAAAACAGGCCGGGCAATTAGTGACGATTTGCCCAACACCATGATCAGATAATATCTTTTGGTTTTTCTCTGCTATTTGTCTGAAATCTTCAACATATCCTGCCTTCAAGACAGGGGAGCCACAACACAATTCAATCTCCGGCAACATGATAAAATCAAGGCCGATTATTTGTAATATTCTTTTATTTTTTCTTTCCAAATCACTACCTACGAATTTTGTTAAACAGCCGGGGTAGTATAGTGTATTTCCAGATAAGATTTTACCCAAAAAACTCATAATCACATAAATCCAAATAATAAAACTATTCCCAAGAAAGTTAAAATAATACCTGAAACAAGCCTCATGTATTTTCTAAATTTTAATCTCCACGATTCAGCTTCTTCCATTTTTAATAAGACAAAAGCAACTAAACCTATGACAATCAATAATGGAATGACGTAAAAAATATTGTATACAATCAAATACAAAAAGGCGGGAATTTCGGCTATATGTTGTTGCGCTAAGATTGTTGTGAAAACAAGAGGTATTCCAGAAGTGCAAGGTAGCTCAACTAATGAAGATAAAATCCCAAGAATAATGGCTGAGGGGAAAGTACCTTTTTGGATTAATTTTTTGATATTCGGTTTAGCCCAAGATGGGATTTCTAAAGAAATCCAGCGACCATAAAAAAAGAAATCTTTTAACATGATGATTCCGGCTATTAGGGCAATAACAGCGACAATAATTTTTATTTTATGGATGGCACCGATGATAGAAATTAAATTCAAAATGCCAAGCATAAAAATCAGATAGATAAAAAAGGTAGTTAGTACAAAAACTATTCCAATTTTAATTGCTTTACGGCGTGATCCGATAGTTAATAAATATGTCAAAAGGAAAAATAGAACTGAAAAAGTACAAGGATTGATCCCGTCAATTAGGCCTAATACTATGGTTAACCATGGAAGTGAGCTAGCAGTAGAAACAGTAAGTTCCTTCCCCATGAGATTCAATTTCATCAATTCCTTAGGGGCAATGAAATCGTCTTTTTGGGGAAATTGAGTGATTGCTTTCTCTAACTGTTTTACTGGGCAGGGACACCCTTGAGCTTGGCATAGGCTTATAGTTTCTTCTAAATTCTCTCTGATTCTTTCTTCCCCTATGAAATATGTTTCACCAATAAAAACAATAGGTAAACCAGTCTGCGGAATATCATAATATTTGCTGAGGTTAAGATACATTTCCGTTGCTTCGATATTACCGGAAATATTATATATTCGTAAATCAACATTATATTTATCAGATATTGTTTCTATGAATGACAATAAGCTCGTGCAGGGCATACATTCATCTTGGACGAATAAATGAATGCAAGTATTATCGTTAACTGAGTCGCTAGTCTCTTCGGCGATAACTTCGTATAATAATGCTCCGCATACCAAAAACAGGGAAAATAGAAAGATTAAAATTTTTATTTTTCCGTTTAAAAACATATTCTAACAAGTTGCTTCGTTATTATACTAAACTTGAAATTATAAGTAAATTGCTGAAAAAAGTTTTTATAGTAGAATAATAAGTATTATGGAAAGAGGCAAATTTATAGCATTTGAAGGATTAGATGGATCAGGGCAAACGACTCAAGCCAATAAATTAACAGATTTTATCCAGGCGATGAATGAACGAGTTCATCTTACTAAAGAACCGACAAATAATATTATTGGTGGTTTAGTGAGGGGGCAATTGACACATGATTGGCACTCTAGCCCAGAATGTCTGCAATTGCTTTTCGCTGCCGATCGAGCGCATCATTTAGATAAGGAAATACTGCCCTTATTAAATCAAGGAATTTCTGTAATTACAGATCGTTACTTTTTTTCAACAATAGCTTTCGGATCAACAGAAATAAGTGATTGGAATTGGCTAAAAGAAATCAATAAAAATTTTATTGAACCTGACTTAACTTTTATCATTAAGACTAGCCCCGAAACTTGTTTGGCAAGAATTAATAAGAATAGATTTAATTTGGAGCTTTTTGAAAAGACAGAAACATTGAAAAAGGTTTGGGCCGGATATGAAAGAGTTGCTAAGGAATTTGACCACATCATTATGATTGACGGAGAAAAAACGCCAGATAAAGTCTTTTTACAAATCGAAGATGCATATCATCAGTATTTTTAATTGATGAAATAAGTTTATTTTGATAATATTACCAATATGAATCCATTTAATTTACAAACAATTATTGTTGAAATGTGGACTAGATTTCTTGATCAATTGCCTAATCTTGTTCTTATTTTAGTGATTTTTATAATGGGATGTTTATTGGCTATTTGGTTAGGCCATTTAACTAGTCGATTATTGCGAAAAATTCGCATAGATCAGCTTTTCCAAAAAAATAGTTGGAAAAGAGGATTAGAGCAATCGGGGATAAAATCAAACTTATCTGATATGGGGGGATGGATAGTGCGCTGGCTATTAATCCTTCTATTCTTGTCAATGGCTGCGGAAGCACTAAGCCTACCGAGCATCGCTAATTTTATTATGGCAATAGTTCGCTGGCTTCCAAATCTTCTCATAGCTATGTTGATTTTCATTGTTGCTACCATCCTAGCTGATGCAGCTGGAAATATTATCCGTATTTCCATTAATTGGATTGATGCAAGCTATGCTTTTGTTGCCGAAAAATTCGCTAGATGGGGGATCTGGGGTTTAGCTATCTTAGTCATTCTTAGGCAAATTGGAATTGTGCCAGAAATGACAACTATCTTGTTCCAAGGATTGATATATTTCCTAGTTTTAGCATTCGGTCTGGCTTTTGGCTTGGGCGGACAAGAGGTTGCCAAAGATTTTTTGAAAAACTTAGGTAATAAAATTAAGAAAGAGGAAAAATGAAAATTCTGCTTATAGAAGATGAAGAAATGTTGATTCGAATGTATGAAGAGAAATTTATTAGAGCGGGATTCGAAGTAGCAATAGCGCGTACTGCTAAAGAAGGAATTTCTTTGGTTAAATCAGAAAAGCCAGATCTGATTGTTTTGGATATTATTTTACCAAACGAAAATGGGATTTTTTTCTTAGAACAAATCGAAAAAGAAGGAGTTTTTAAAAACATTCCAGTTATCGTCTTTTCAAATTATGACAATCCAGAAACAGAAAAAAAAGCGCAGAAATTCGGAATTAAGGAATATATTATTAAAGCAGATCATGATCCTCAGGAAATAGTTGATAAGATTAAAAATTATTTTCACAATAAAGATGAATAGAACTCTTATTGCCGATGCCCCTAAATTAATAGGGGAAACAATTAAGGTCGATGGATGGATAAGCAGTTGCCGCGATCACGGCAAAATTATTTTTATTGATTTGCGTGATCGCAGTGGTTCAATCCAAGCAGTCGGCTCTAAAGGCATGGAAGGAGTCGACTCCTTGAGACCAGAATGGGTTGTAGAAATAGTCGGCTTGGTGAAAAGTAGGCCCGAGAATATGGTCAATGAAGATTTAGAGACTGGGCGGATAGAAATGGAAATAAATGAAATTACGGTGCTTAGCAAAGCCGAAACGCCACCCTTTGATTTGAGAGAAAGTGGCTCTGACATCAGTGAAGAGAGTAGATTAAAATATCGTTACTTAGATCTAAGAAGACCGAGGATGCAGCGCAATTTAACAGTAAGACACAAAGTATTTCAATTACTGAGACGTCTTTTAAGTGATCAGGGATTTCGAGAAATAGACACACCCGTCTTGGCCAGATCGACCCCTGAAGGAGCAAGAGATTTCGTCGTTCCATCTCGACATTACCCTGGAACTTTTTACGCACTTCCTCAAAGTCCACAACAATACAAACAATTATTAATGGTTGCTGGCCTAGAGAGATATTTTCAAATTGCGCGTTGTTTTCGAGATGAAGATTTTAGATCTGATCGTCAGGCAGAATTCACACAATTAGATATAGAATTATCTTTTGTCGATCAAAAAGAAATTTTAGAGATGATGGAAAATATGTTTAAAGAAGTGGTGGAAACAGTTTTTTCCGATAAGAAAATAAAAGAATTCCCATTTCCTAGATTAACTTACGATGAGGCAATGAAACTTTATCAGAGCGATCGTCCAGATTTACGATCCGATAAAAACGATAATAAAGAATTGGCATTCGCTTTTGTCATTGATTTTCCTATGTTTGAGAAACCAGCTGATCAAATCGGATGGACTTCTGTCCATCATCCTTTTACGCGCCCTCAAACGGATAATCTTGATGAAATCAAAAATAATCCTGGTCAGATTAAAGCATTTCAATATGATTTAGTTCTTAATGGAGCTGAAATTGGGGGAGGGAGTTTGCGTACTTATAAATCAGAAATGCTTCAAACAATCTTTGAAGTTTTAGGCCATGATGAAAAGACTATCAAAGATAATTTTGGGCATTTATTGGAAGCATTTAGTTTTGGAGTTCCTCCACATGGTGGTATTGCCATTGGCTTAGATCGATTTTTATCAATCATGTTAGATGAGAAAAATATTCGCGAAGTTATTCCTTTCCCAAAAACTGAAGGAGGAAAAGAATTAATGACAGGTTCTCCGGCCGGGATAACTCATGAACAATTAAGAGAATTGAATTTATCTTTGAAGAATACGGAAAATAAATGATAGTAAATTTTATGCAGAAAAATAGAAGTAAGAATCACAGGAATATATTTATTATAAATCGTCAAGAAATAATACTCATAATAACTGGAGTTGTTTTAATAACTTTTGCTTTTTTTGTTATTCGGCCATTGTTAACTAATTATTTCTATTGGAGAATTTTAAATCCAGAAAATCTTATTGCTCAAAATTATGATCAAGTAGATCGATTATTGAATGCCTACAGGCCAATTAGGAATTGGTCTGTTCCTGAGCCAGACTTAGATCTTTATGCTGCTTCAGCCATAGAGATTCGCTTAGACGGAAGTGTAAAAAATTTATTAGCCAGGAATGCTGATCATCCCTATATAATTGCAAGCATAACTAAATTAATGACGGCCATAGTAGCCATAGATTTATTTGAACTTGATCAGCAAGTTACCATTTCGAGAGAGGCCTCTGATCAGGATGGGCAAGTGGGTATTCTCAAAGAAGGCGATTATTTGAATGTTAAAAATATTCTGTATTTAATGTTGATGGAATCTAACAATGGAGCTGCTTATGCTCTGGCCGAAAACAGAGGTGTCACCGCCTTCATAAATGAAATGAATAAAAAAGCGATTTTATTAGGCCTAGATAACACAACATTTGTTACGCCCAGCGGATTAAATGGATCAAATGGAATGGGGAATCGCTCGACAGCTCATGAATTAACCCAATTAATCGCTTATCTTTGGCAAGATCAGGATTATGAAATTATCAGATCAATCCTGGCCACTAATACTTATCCCATATATGACGAAACTAGCGCTTTCTATTATAGAGTGATTAATAATAATCAATTGCTTGGATATTATTCAGAACTAGAAGGTGGTAAAACAGGATATCTTCCAGCAGCTGGCGAATGCCTAATTTCTGTTTTTAAGATGAAGGATATCGACACTCACTTAGTGATTGTTGTTTTAGGCTCCAAGAATCGTTTTGAAGATACTAAAAAAATTGTAGAGTGGCTACCAAAGGCATATCTTTATTCTTCTAACTATTATGGTTTTAGAAACTGATTCTTATATCATTTGGCAAACAGTCCGCATATTCGGGCTTGGCTTCCTTTCCTTTTTATTGTCCTTGGCTATCATTCCAAAGTTTACTGATTTTATCTATAAACATCAACTTTGGAGAAAAAAAGATAAGGATAAAAGCATTGATGGAAAAAAATTGGAAGTATTTAGTAAATTCCACGGTGGCGAGGGGACAAGGATTCCTCGTGTTGGGGGAATAATTATTTGGGCCATTCCTTTATTAGTAGCGTTAATTTTCTTAATTCTTTCTAAATTCGACATCGGTTTAACTGGGCAAATTAATTTTGTTAATAGAGCTCAAACCTGGTTACCTATTTTCGCCTTGTTTTCAGCTTCTGTTTTAGGGCTAGTGGATGATTTACTCCAAATTAGAGGAAAGGGGAAATATATCGGTGGAGGACTAAAGCTTTCATGGAGAATAGGGCTTATTGGTTTGATCGGTTTAATTGGGGGTTGGTGGTTTTATTTCAAATTAGGTGTTACGACTATTGGTATACCGGGAATTGGTAGTATTTTTGTGGGATGGTGGTTGATCCCTATTTTTATTATCACCATGTTGGGAGTGTATAGTGGCGGCATCATCGATGGTTTAGATGGTTTAGCTGGAGGAACATTCTCTATTATCTTCGGGGCATTTGCTATTATTGCATTTTTAAATTTGCAGTATGACTTAGCAGCCTTTTGTTTAGTATTAGTAGGAGCTTTGTTGGCTTTTTTATGGTTCAATATTCCTCCTGCTCGATTTTATCTTGGAGAGACAGTTATGGGTCTATGCGCAACTTTAACAGTGATAGCCTTCTTCACTGATTCGCTATTTGTTTTACCGATCATAGGATTTTTATTAGTATTAGAATCTGGATCAGTTATTATCCAGCTATTACACAAGAAAATTTATGGTCGGAAATTATTTTTAGCCGCCCCAATCCATCACCATTTTGAAGCGAAAGGCTGGCCTCATTATAAAGTGACTATGAGATTTTGGGTCATTGGATTGGTCATGGCATTAATCGGAGTAGCTATTAGGCTTTTATGGTAATATGATTGGCGTTTTTGATTCTGGTTTGGGTGGATTAACTGTCGTAAAAGAATTATTAAATTATCTACCTGAATATCAAATAATTTATTTCGGAGATACCGCTCGATTGCCGTACGGAACAAAGCAAGCGAGCTTAATTCAGCAATGGTCCAAAGATAATTCCAGATGGCTCATACAAAATGGTGCTGAATTAATTATCATCGCTTGCCACACAGCATCTTCATGGGCATTTGATTTATTACACGAAGAATTAGAGGTGCCAGTTTTTGATGTTCTAACTCCTGGCCTTAAAGAAGCATTGACAACTAGTCAAAACAGAAAAATTGGAGTAATTGGAACACCAGGAATGATTGAAAGCAATATATATTCTAAAAGGTTGGAAGAATCTGGTCAGATTGCGTCTTTACATATGCAAGCATGTCCATTATTTGTTCCAATTATTGAAGAAGGTTGGATGGACCGACCTGGGACAAAAGAAATAGCCCAAGAATATTTAATTCCTTTGCGGGAAAAAGGGATAGATACTCTTGTTATGGGCTGTACTCATTATCCACTTTTAAGGGATATCATCACTGAAATTATGGGTCCAAAAATAAACATTATTGACCCAGCTAATGCTTTAGCTTTAAATGTTAAAGATTTTCTACAAAAAAATCCCGTATTTAAAAAAAGCGATCAGGATCATGAATTTTACTTTAGCGCGAAACCATATCATTTGAAACTAATTAGTCGTCTTTGCCTTAACAGGAACATTAATGGACAAGTCATCTATAACAATAAATAATTTAGCCAAGAAAAAAGTTTTGATCTATGGCTTAGGAAGAGAAGGGGAGAGTTCATATAAATTATTGCGCCAATTTTATCCGCAGAAACGATTAGGATTAGCTGATAGTAGATCATTACAAGAAATGGATTTAGGATGGAAAGAAATCATGAAGAATGACTCATTATTGGATTTACATTTCGGCCATGATTGTTTTAGAGATATTTCTAAATATCAAGTTGTTATAAAATCTCCAGGAATAGCTTTTGCTACTCGAGAAATTAAAAAAGCTCTATCTCAAAATATCATCGTTACATCTGAGACGGAAATATTCTTAAATCGGATGTATCAACAAACGATCGGAGTTACTGGCACAAAAGGAAAGAGCAGTACCTCTACGCTTATTCATCATCTAATCAAAGATAAAATTGATAGCATTCTTTTGGGAAATATGGGAGTCCCAGCTTTTACTTTTTGGAATAAAACAAAAAACAAGAAAAACTGGTTTGTCTACGAGATGTCATCTCATCAATTAGATCGCTTAAAAATCAGTCCGCATATAGCAGTTTTTCTGAATTTAATGCCGGATCATCTTGATTATTTTAAAACTCCGAGATCTTATTTCAAAGCAAAGAGTAATATTGCCATACATCAATCGCACAATGATTTTTTAATTTATAACATGGATGATAAAAAAATATCGGCGATAGCTAATGATTCACAGGCTCAAAAAATTACTTTCAGCATAACCGGTAACAAAAAAAGCTTTTGTTTTTGGGATGATGTAGGATTATGGTATCGATCCAAAGCACAAGAGAAACATAAATTAATATTAAAAGAAAAAGATTTGCGAGGGGTTAATCTCTCTTTAAAACATAATCTTCTTCCTGCCGTAATAATTGCTAAAATGATGGGCGTGTCTGATAAATCGATAGTATCCCGATGTAAAACATATAAATCCCCACGTTTTCGTTTAGAATTTGTAGGCAAATATAAAGAAATTGAATTCTATAATGATTCGGCGGCTACAATACCAGAAGCGAGCATGTCAGCCCTGGCATCTCTCAATTACAGAATTGCAACATTAATCGTTGGTGGTTCTGATAAATTTTTAGATTATCGTAAATTAGCCCAGAACATTGTAGATTGTGGAATTAAACATTTAATCACGTTTCCAATTACTGGCCCTAGAATTGCATTGTTAGTGAAAGATATGGCACATAAGCACAATCAACCTTCGCCGAAAATTAAACATGTAAAAACGATGAAAGGCGCGATAACCCACGCTTATCGAGTAACGCCTCCGGGAAAAATCTGCCTTCTTTCTCCTGCTTCAGCTAGTTTTAGCACTTTCAAAGATTATCAAGATAGGGGAGAGACCTTTAATTATTGGGTTCAAAAAATAGGCGATGATAGCAAAAAATACAGAACAAATTCGAAATAATCAATGGATAATCATAAGTTTATCCTTGGTCTTGATTTTTGTTGGATTATTAATATTGGCTATGACATCTGCTCCCATAGCGCTGGCGAAATATGGGAGTAGTTATTATTATTTGAAGCGACAATTATTGCATGGCATAATCCCTGGCCTTATATTGGGATTTATCGCCTACAAACTTCCTTTAAATCGTTTCCGAAAATTGACACCATATTTATTTATAGCCAATTTGGGATTACTAATTTTATTATTTTTACCTTATTTCGGTAAAATGCTAGGTGGAAGTAGAAGATGGTTAAGCCTGGGTCCGATTTCATTTCAACCATCAGAGTTATTAAAAATTTCCTTCATCCTATATTTTTCACATATTGCCGCAGAATTTGTCGGAAGAAAAGAATATCGTAAACTTTTCTTGACTTTCATCGTACTAATCTTTGCCATGGGTATTTTGATGATTTTTCAACCTGATTTAAGTACTCTGGGAATTATTGTTGCCGTGGCTCTAACTATATATTTTGCCTCGGAAATGCCCATAGGAAATATAATAATGCTGGGGATTATAATTTCTTTAGGATTTTTAGCATTAACGCGATTTTCTTCTTATCGGTTAACTCGTTTGTTAACTTTCTTAGATCCAGATCGGGCGCCACTATCAGCTGTATACCAGATTAAGCAAATGCTTTATGCTATAGGATCGGGAGGATTATTTGGTTTAGGCTTAGGATTTAGTCGCCAGAAATTCGGATTTCTGCCACACTCCATAAGTGATTCAATTTTTGCTATAATAGCAGAAGAGGTGGGATTCATCGGATCGGTTGCGCTGATCTTGATTTTTGTTGCATGGATTTGGTTCAGTATTCGTTTGACTATGAATCGTTCCGATCGTTATCATTATTTAATAAGCATAGGAATAGTAACGTGGTTTGCTGTGCAAGCATTCGTGCATATTGCCGCAAATCTGAGATTAATTCCATTAACGGGTATGCCATTACCATTTATTAGTTATGGTGGATCTGCTTTAGCATCTCAAATTATAGGAATTGGTTTTTTGCTCAATGATTCAAAAAAATAAAAAAAATAAGTTTAAAATAGTTTTTACAGGTGGAGGAAGTGGAGGGCATGTTTTCCCAATTCTTGCAATCATGCAAGAGATGAAAAAAATAGATAAGAACAGAGATATTGCATTATATTATATTGGCCCTCGAGATGATCTAGCGCTTGATCTTTTTCCGAAAGAAGGAGTAAAAACTAAATTTACATTAGGCGGTAAAATTCGTCGCTATTTTTCTTGGCGTAATTTTGTAGACATTTTCTTTAAAATACCGGCAAGTTTTGTAATTTCATTTTTATATCTATTTTTTATTTCACCAGATCTGGTTTTCTGTAAAGGGGGATATGGGGCATTCCCGACAGTATTCTGGTCGCTTTTATTACAAATTCCTATTTTCGTTCATGAATCTGACACAGTTATGGGAAAAACTAATCGTTTTGCCGCAAAATGGGCGTTGGAAGTCTTTACTTCTTTTCCAGAAAATAAAGAGAATCGCAAAAGGTTTTTAAATGTTGGCAACCCCATTAGGATAGATTTATTGAAGCAAGACAAGCAAAGCGCTCGAAAGGCGTTGGGTATATTATCCAACAAGCCCATTATTTTCATTTATGGAGGCTCTCAGGGGGCTAAAACCATAAATAATACAGTTTTGGATGTAATACAGCCTCTCCTAGAACAATTCGAGGTTATTCATCATTGTGGTCGTGCGAATTTCGAAGAAATAAGAATAGCAGCTAAAATAGCTGTGGATAAGAAATTTTGGAATTTTTATCATCTTTATCCATTCTTAAATGAATGGGAGGCGGGGAATGCTTACCAAGCATCAGATCTTATTATTGCCCGAGCAGGAGCAGGTACTATTTTTGAGATCGCATCATTTGGCAAACCAAGCATTTTAATCCCTTTAGCTAACTCGGCTAGCAATCATCAAGTTAAAAATGCATATGTATTTGCTCCTTATGGAGCGCAGGTGATAGAAGAGAATAATTTCACTCCTCATTTTTTCTTAAAATCAGTACAATATGCTTTTAGTGACTTAGAATCATTAAAGAAGAGGGGAGAGGCTGCTTGGTCGTTTGCTCGTCCTCGCGCAGCTAGAGTAATCGCTGAATATATTATAAATTATTTATCTTTAAAATGAGCAATGGAAAATTGAAATTAAATACTCCCAATAAAGTAAGAGTGCGTTTAGCTCCATCACCTACAGGTCCACTGCATATAGGAACTGTGCGCACGGCCTTGTTCAATTATCTATTTGCGCGGCAGAACAACGGAGAATTTATATTAAGAATTGAAGATACTGATCGAAAGCGTTCAAAAAAACAATGGGAAAGAAATATCATAGATTATTTACACTGGCTAGGGCTTGATTGGGACGAAGGGCCTGATAAAGGAGGTCCATATGCTCCTTATTCTCAAAGTAAGAGATTAGAGATATATGCATCTTATATTCAGAAATTACTTGACGAAGATAAGGCCTATTATTGTTTTTGCACTCAAGAAGAATTAACGGCGCAGAAAGAATATCATGCCAGTATCGGTGAGCCGCCTCGCTATCTTGGTACTTGTCGTAAAATAGATCCTAAAGAAGCTAAGAAAAGATTAGCTAATGGCGAACCTGCTGTTATTCGTCTTAAAACTCCTACGGAAAGAGTCATTGCTTTTGATGATTTGATCTATGGTAAAACAGAATTTAATTCTTCTGAATTAGGTGATTTTATTATTGCTAAAAGCGTAACAGAGCCACTTTATAATTTAGCAGTAGTGATTGATGATTATTTGATGAAAATTACTCACGTTATGCGTGGAGCAGAGCATATTTCAAACACTCCTAAGCAGATAATTTTAGCTGAATTTATGGGAATTGATGTTCCAGAATTCGCTCATTTGCCATTAGTTTTAGGGCCAACAAGGCGGAAATTAAGCAAAAGGGAAGATGTTGTTGCGATTAGTGATTATCAAAAATCAGGATATCTTGCCCAGGCTTTGATTAATTTCATTATCTTATTAGGGTGGAGCGAGGGGGCAGATAGAGAAATATATTCTATGGAGGAATTAATTGAAAAATTCAGCTTAGAAAAAGTTCAGAAATCACCAGCAATATTTGATATCGTTCGCTTAAATTGGATGAATGGACATTACATCAGACAAGAATCATTACCGATATTAACTAATATGTGTTTGCCTTATTTAATAGAAGCAGATCTATTGGAGGTTGTTTCTGAAACAAAACAAGAATATAAAATTAAGGCAACGAGTGAAATAATTTCTTTAGGATATCTAGAAAAAATAGTTAGTCTTTATCAAGAAAGATTGAAAGTTTTATCGGAGATTACTAATCTTGTAGATTATTTCTTAAAAGAAGATATAGAATATCCTGCTGATTTGCTAATATGGAAGGGGAAAGATCCTAAAGATATTAAACAAGCAATTAATAAAGCGATAGATGGCCTATCTTCTTGCAAAAAAGAATGGAATATTGATAAAATTACAGAGATTCTCCTTAAAATTGCAGAAGAGATAGGGGACAGAGGAACTCTTCTCTGGCCTGTTCGCGTAGCTTTGACTGGGAAAGAAAATTCTGCCGGACCGTTCGAGGTAGCAGCAGTGCTTGGATTTCAAAAAACAATTACTCGATTAAAAAAAGCTTATCAATTACTCTAAGCAAATGATTCTATCGTTTGACAAGAACAAGAGAAGGGATAAGATGTGTTTGATGTCCAAGTTCGCATAATGTAGATTAAGCGAAATAGATTATGCAAGAAAGCTCAAAAAGCATTATTGACCATATTCCTGATTTTTTAGACTGGCTAGACGTTGAAAAAGGACTATCCAGTAAAACACAAGAAAATTATGATCGTTTCTTGAATAAATTTTCTTACTGGCTAAGAATTAATAATCTAGAATCGCTCAGGCCACACCAAATAGATTCAGATCATATTTGGCAGTATCGAGTCTTCTTAGCTAGAGCAGCTGATAAAAATCAACGCACTTTGAAGAAAGTAACCCAAAATTATTATTTAATCGCCTTAAGAAGCTTATTAAACTTTTTTGCTGCTAAAAATATCAAGTCTCTCCCCTCCGAGAAAATAGAATTAGCTAAACAGAAAAAAACCAAAAAAGTAGAATTTCTTAATCTCGAACAATTAAATAAATTGCTACAGATACCTAATATTGAATCTTTCATTGGTTTACGCGACCGAGCAATTATGGAAATTCTGTTTTCCACAGGTCTAAGGATCAGTGAATTAATATCTTTGAACAGAAAACAATTTAGAGACGCCCAAACAAACCAAGCTTCTATTGAATTAAGTATCGTTGGTAAAGGAAATTATACTCGGACTGTTTACTTTTCAGAAAGATCAGTGCAATGGTTAAATCGATATTTACAAGTTCGTGATCGTATTGTTAAACCGAATTTAGACGGTCCAGAACCTTTATTTATTAGCTATAGAGCATCTCATGGCTCCAGCCATCGTCTTACTATACGCTCTGTCGAGAAAATAATTAAAAAATATTCTTTACAAGCCGGATTATCTATTAACACTACGCCGCATACTTTAAGACATTCCTTCGCTACAGATTTATTAAACCAAGGGGCTGATTTGCGAACAGTTCAAGAATTCTTAGGGCATCAGAATATTGCTACCACGCAAATATATACTCACGTTACGAACAAACGCTTAAAAGATCTTCATAAGCGCTTTCATGGAGGAAAATCGCTTAATTAATGAAATTTTCTATTTGTAAAGGCTCTCTCGCTTGATATTGAGCTGCAAGATATCCGAAACCAAAGGCCAAAAAAGACAATAGAAAAATTACAATAAAAAATTTTATCTTTTCCCCTTCCCTCTTTATTTTTTCTTTTATATTATAGATTTTTTCATCCATAATCGACTAGACAAAAACGCCTAAATCAATTATAATGCGTTATTAATTTATTGAAATCATGTCTAAGAAAGCTTCCAAAAAAGCAACTGCCAATTCAAGAGATTCTCAGTCACAAAGACTAGGTGTAAAGATCTTTGGTGGACAACCGGTACGGGCTGGTATGATTTTAGTTCGTCAACGTGGAACAAAATTCATTCCCGGGCATAACGTTAAAATCGGTCGAGATGATACTCTTTATGCTGCTCAAGCTGGAATACTTGAGTTTCAAACTCGTCGAAAAATAAGTTTTGACGGACGACAAAGAATTGTTAAAGTGCTTAACGTGCGCTGACTTCTAGCTTTGCCTTAGCGATAATTTCCGGTGTTAATTTAATATCAATCTCAAATTTACCCAATTCTTTGATCGGTTTACCGATTATTATTTGTGTTTTATTAACAGGAAATCCTTCTTTTGTCAATAGGTCCGAAATTTGAACAACATCTATCGCTTGGAATAATTGCCCCTTATCCCCTACTTCGACCGGTAATATAAATATCTTCTCTGCGATGTTTTTAGCGAATTCCCGAGCTTGAATTGCTTGTTTCTTCTGCATAAGTGTTTTAGATTCTTGTAGTCGCTGTAGTTGTGCTAAATTGGATTTTGTAGCAAGTTTAACAAAATTGTTTGAAAAGAGAAAATTGCGAGCATACCCTTTTGCAACATCTTTTATTTCGCCTTTCACTCCTAATTTAGGCACATCTTGATTTAAAATTACTTTCATATATTTTATTTAATAATACCTTTTAATATTTCTACTGCTTTATCCAATTGGTCATCTTTGCCACTAGCCAAATACTGTTCTATATCTACCTCAACTGTAACATCTGGCTCTAGACCAGCTCCTTCAATTAAATACCCATGAGGTGTGAGCCATTTTGCAATAGTAATTTTAACCAAAGAGCCATCTTTGAGATTAAAGGTTTGTTGTACGGAACCTTTTCCAAATGAATTTTCCCCCACAATTGTTATTTTGCGATTGTCGCGTAATGCCCCAGCTAAAATCTCTGACCCTGATGCGCTTCCCTGATTGATAATTATTATCATTGGGTAATAGGATAATTTAGCGTTGCCTTGTGCTTGGAATACTTGTTGTTGACTATCTGCAAACTCTTCTATGGCAACAACATCTTCTTTCGGCAAGAACCATCCAGCTACATTAATAGCTACATCAAGATAGCCACCCGGATTATTGCGTAAATCTAAAATTATTCCTTGTGCAGGACTTTTAAGTATCTCAGCAGCTACATTTTGAAAGGAATGCGTCAAGCCTTCATGGAAATGATGTATGCGCAAATAAGCAATATCATCAGAAATTATTTCCCATGTAACTGATGGAATTTGAATTAAGGCTCGTGTTAAGATGAATTCTTTCTCCTCGTAAACATCAGCTCTCCTAATAGTGATACTAACCTGGCTTCCTTTCTCTCCTCGAATTAATTCAACAGCTTTTTCTACTGTTATATCGATTGTTGAATGATCGTCAACCTTAATGATTTGATCTCCTGGCTGCAAACCGGCTTTCTCGGCAGGTGTGTTTTTTAAAGGAGCAATGACTGTGACATAACCATTCCTTAGGCCTATCTCCATCCCTACTCCTTCAATCTCTCCAGATAGATCTTCTCTGAATTTGGATGATTCTTGAGGATTAAAAAAGGACGTATGAGGATCTCCAAGGGAAGAAACCATTCCAGATACTGCTCCGTAAACCATTTCTTGACGGTCAAGATCTTTAGAATTTATATAATATTCTTCTATATTATTCCATGCTTCCCAGAATACTGATAGATCAATATCATCTGGAGATTGAATCGGTGGATTATAAGGAAGGAAACCATAATGTATCAATAAAATCGTTCCTAGTATAGCGCAAACAAAAAATCCTATAACGGCGAAAAATAATGATTTTAAATACTCATGTTTTTTTTGCATATTTTTTAATTTAAACAAATGTGGGTCCGGTGCGACTCGAACGCACAACCTACTGCTTAAAAGGCAGTTACTCTACCATTGAGTTACGGACCCAATGACATTATTCTAAATTATAAGCCCTCATTTTGCAACTTTTTCAGCAACTCTTCTTGATCTCTGGTTAAGCGTTTGGGAGTTATGATTTGCAAATGTAAATATAGATCACCTCGCCCTAAGCGACCATAATGAGGAATACCTCGATCTTTAATTTTAATTATTTGTCCGGCTTCAGATCCGCGGGGAATATTAACTACTACATTTTCTCCCGACAAATCTTTCATCTCGATCTTTCCACCTAAAACTGCTTCTGAAAATTTTAATGGCAATAATCCGATTAGATCATCTCTCTGTCTATTAAATTCTTTATGTGCTTTAATATTGACTTTCACGTATAAATCTCCCGAAGGCTGTTTTCTAAAACCAGCATGACCCGAATTATTGAATTTTAGAACCTGTCCATTATCCACTCCTGCAGGAATCTCAAGATCAATGCTGATCTCTTGGTCGATTCTTCCCTGGCCATGACAAATATTACAAGCTTTCTCTGGAACCTCTCCAGTGCCTTGGCATTCTGGGCAAACAGTATAATGAGCCATATTACCAAAAATAGTTCTTTTGACCTGATGCACTCTCCCCTTTCCTCGACAAGCCGTACACTCTTTTAATAATGTCGATGGCTCAGATCCGCTTCCTTGACAACGATGACAAATAATTTTCTTTTTGAGAGATACTTTCTTGTGTTGAATTTTTAAAACTTCTGACAACCCTAGCTCAATCAGTATATGGATATCTTCGCCCTGGTTATTGGGATGATATGTATTTTGTTTAAATGCGAAATCAAAGATATCGCCTAAATCGAAATCATTAAAAATATTGCCAAAATCAGATTGTTGGAAATTAAAACCAAAAGGAGCGCCATCTGTTCCGGGTGCCGATTGATAGGCATTAAAGGATGATCCAAACCGATCGTATTGAGCTCTCTTATCTTTATTTGATAATATGCTGTAGGCTTCGCTTATTTTCTTAAATTTTTCCCCATCTCCACCCTTATCTGGATGATATTTATGTGCCAATCGTCGATATGCCTTCTTAACCTCATCATTTGTAGCTGCACGATCTATCCCTAATATTTCGTAATAATCTTCCATAATCTATTTTAGTCTTTCTTTTCATCATTTGAGGGCTCTTGGCCATTCTCTGCCTCTTTATGATCTGTCTCTTCTTTTGGAGATGATGAAGATTCTTGATTCTTCTGATATATATCAGTGCCTATTTTTTGCAGAATTTGTTGTAGCGAATCCATTTTATTCTTTATTTCATCAAGATCTTCGCCCCCCTTCACTTTCTCCAATTCAGATAATTGTTCTTCAATTTTCTTATAATCTTCATCAGATATTTTTCCTTTAAGGTCTTGGATGGTTTTACGCGCACTATAGATTACAGTATCAGCTTGATTTTTCACTTCAATCAATTGTTTCTTTTGAGAATCTTGTTCGGCATACTTCTGGGCTTCGTTCTTCATTTTTTCAATTTCTTCACTTGAAACACTAGCTGATCCCTCTATTCGCACAGATTGCTCTTTTCCCGTTCCCTTATCTCGAGCTGAGACACTGAGAATACCATTGGCATCAATATCAAATTTAACTTCAATTTGAGGAACTCCGCGAGGAGCTGGAGGAATGCCATCTAAGATAAATCTTCCCAAGCTACGATTGTCATTTGCCATAGCTCGCTCTCCTTGCAGAACATTTATTTCAACAGAAGGCTGGCTATCAGCTGCAGTTGAGAAAATTTGCGATTTCTGGGTAGGAATAGTAGTATTTTTATCTATAAGTTTTGTCATTACTCCTCCCATTGTTTCTAATCCTAACGAAAGAGGAACAACATCAAGCAAGAGAACGTCTTTCATCTCTCCTTGTAAAATACCACCCTGAACAGCCGCTCCGATTGCCACGACTTCATCCGGATTAATAGATCGATTTGGCTCTCTTTGGAATAATTTCTTAATCTCCTCTTGAATCTTAGGCATGCGCGTTTGTCCGCCGACTAAAATTACTTCTTCTATTTCATCCGGTTTTAAACCCGCATCTTTTAAAACATTTTTAGTCAAATCTAATGACTTTGCAATATATTCATCAACCATATCTTCCAGATTGGCTCGGCTTAAAGAATATAATAGATGTCGAGGGCCTTCTTGAGTTGAAGTAATGAATGGTAAATTAATTTCTGTTTCTAGCGTTGTTGAAAGCTCAATTTTAGCCTTTTCAGCTGCATCTTTAATCCGTTGCAAAGCCAAAGGATCTTTAGCAAGGTCGATCCCTTCTTCCTGCTTGAAGCGAACGATAACCCAATCAATAATTTTTTGATCAAAATCATTGCCACCCAGATGAGTGTCTCCACCGGTAGCTTTCACTTCAATAGTATCATCACCGATATCAAGAATAGAAACGTCAAATGTTCCTCCCCCAAAATCATAAACCAAGATTTGCTCGTCTTTCCTTTTAATTAAACCATATGCTAATGCAGCAGCTGTTGGTTCATTAATGATACGAAGAACTTTTAAACCAGCAATCTCTCCAGCCGCCTTTGTTTCTTGACGTTGATCATCATTAAAATAAGCAGGACATGTAATGACCGCTTCATCAATTTTAACTCCTAATTTTTCTTCAGCATCTTTTTTAAGTTTTCCTAAAATCATAGCTGAAATTTGCACCGGTCGATACCATTGATCACCCATCTTTATTTCTATTCGATCATCATCAGTTCCTCGCATTTTAAACGATGTTTTACGATAATCTTCTTGAACAACAGGATCAGAAAATTTTCTCCCGATTAGACGCTTAGTTCCGAAAACGGTATTCTCTGGATTAGTTATTGTTTGTCGCTGTGCCAAAACACCGACCAATCTTTCCCCTTTTTTATTAACAGCAATAATAGATGGCGTTGTGCGTGCACCTTCTTTATTCTCAATTATTTTCGGTTCACCGGCTTCAATTACAGCCATAGCCGAGAACGTTGTTCCTAGATCAATTCCTAATACCTTAGACATTTTCTACAATTAAATTAATTCTTAATTACTTAATGCCGGCAATCTTAACTTGTGCTGGTCTTAAAACTTCTTCATGCAACCAATATCCGGCTGAAACTTCCTCTAATACAGTGCCTTCTTGCTCTTCATCCGATTGGATAACTTCAACGGCTTCATGCTCTTTTGGGTCAAATTGTTTCTGCTGGACAACCATTCTTCTCACACCATATTTTTTTAACACATGCATGCATTCCGTTTGAATTTTGACACTACCTTCATACAAAAAACCTTTATCACGCTTTCCGATCTCGTTTCTCAATCTTTCTATATTATCTAAAACTACCAATAAATCCAATAGAATTTCTCGATTTGCCAATTGAGACATTCTATTAATTCTATCAAACTCATCTTTTTTATAGTTAATAAAATCAGCCCTTTCTCTTTGCCACCCTTTCAAATATTCTTCTTTTTCTTTCAGACAATCAGTTAATTGCTCGCTAATCTTTATTTTTTTATTTTTTTCTTCTGAAGTCATTATTGATTAAAATCATTAGTGATGATAACACAATTTAAGAGGCGTGTCAACATTGGATAATTCTCTATTTATCTCGATTAACATAAAAAATACGCTCTTCATGACTACCCAAATCAATGTAATCTATCGACTCTATCTCTTCAGCATTTCTGGTTTTCAAGAATAATTTTAAACGTTCTAATTGTTTTTGCAAATCAAATGTAAGATTGAATTTAATCCACCACGATGGTTGTTCTGGAATTGAATTGCGAATCATGGCATTAATTCTGAGATCTTCTATTTGCAACTCTTCTAATTTAAGATTCAACATGGATAATGCGTTATCGATCTCATGAATCACCGACCAATAATCCTGTTTAAGCGATTCAAATTCTGTCATGCTATTAATAAATTTTATGATAATAATATCGGATGAACATTTACCGTTAATTGTTTCAAGAATTGCAGCATTTTTGTCTATTAAGAAAGAAAAATCTTCGGATATTTCTAGACAGAATTTCGGAGTTTTTTCTACCAGAGAAATTATAATTTCATGTGGCCATTTGCGTATTATCTTGACTTCATTAATATAGGGCAATGTTTCTTTAAGTTCCTTCTTTAAAGAATTAATCGGCCAAATTAAGCTATCAGTTATTTGTCTGTCAAAAAAATTTTGAGAAATTTCCTTTATTATGTTTGAAGGGATGATTTCATTCCCTTCAATAGTCAAACGCTCTCTCTCAAAAGCACGAGAAAATAATATCAAATAGATGATAATTATTAAAAGAATAAAGATAGTTAGACTTTGCCAAAAAACTTTCCTTTGATAGAAAGGATAATAAGTTTTTTTTCTGGAGGGACGAATAACTTTCATAATTTCCTTTTTCTACGCCGGTTTTTTTCTATTATGTAATTAAACCAATAGGGCCAACGCCATATTATGTCATGAGTTGGCACATAATCTGTTCTGAATCCACCAAATCCTTTCTTAAATAAGCTCAAACCATAATAGGCATGTTCAGGAGTTTCGATATCAGCAATTCCCCAGAAATTATAGCTTGAACAATTTCTTTTTTTGGCTTCTTGAATAGCTGCCCATTGAATTAAATATGATCCAGGAGCATCTTTGGGTTGACTTGCAGTAGAAGCTCCCTGATGATAATAAGCCGTATCTTTGTAAAAAACGATCATCGCAGAGGCAATAGGTTCTTGATGATAAAAAGCATTTAATATCAAGATTTGCCCTTCTCTCTTGAGGTATGCTAGCTCTTTTCTAAGATAATCTAACGTAAAGGCTTGAAAATCATGTCGATTCACAGTTTCTTTATATAGATTTAAAAAGATTTCTAAATCTTCTTCATTTTCTCCT
The DNA here is from genome assembly GCA_964572275.1 of uncultured Candidatus Saccharibacteria bacterium. Classification (GTDB taxonomy): domain Bacteria; phylum Patescibacteriota; class Minisyncoccia; order Minisyncoccales; family UBA1441; genus CAYZEC01. The sequence continues at coordinate 9,136 of CAZNED010000004.1, read as the reverse complement.
TTCTTAATTGTTAGATCAGGATTATTCAATCCCTTTCTAATGAGATAACGTGTCGTTTTCCGCATACTCTCAAGAATCTTCTCTTCGGGTTGAGAAACGTCTAACGACCAAGTTATTTCCGGTACAATAAACATTGGAGCAGGGCGAAATCCAATTGTGCGCAAGATATCTTCATGTTCTGGCAAATGAATCCAAGCTGGAGCAATTCTTAAAAAAATAATATCTCTTCGTTGACGAGCTATGTCTTTTAGATAAGATGTAATATTTGACAAAATTTCCTTTTTTCGAGATTCATATTGAGGATGTATTAGAGGACCATGAGGAATAAAAAAGAAGGAAAGTTTTAATCCTAATTTTTTAATGAGAGGCATTGTTACGCATAATACTCCCCCAGCCAACGTTTCATTATCCCAAATTCCTAATAATTTAACTTCCTGCCCCATAGCTTTGCGCCATTCCTTGGAAGACCAAGAATGCATAAAAGTTTTTTCACGACAAACTCCATTCAATGCTTCCCATTGATCTTTATTTTCAATTATGGAAATCCTAAAATTATCCATATAAATATTTTAGTAGAATTTTACTTTTCCGCCTCCGATAATTGCCTATGATATTTACAATATTCACAATCTTCGCCTGAAACTGGAATATTTTCTTTTATCAAACAGTCATGCACCTGCTCAATGATTTTTTCCACCCAACTGTCATCTCCTTCATAAGGAATCAACTCTACTTTAAATTCTAAGCGACCATCAAATGCTTCTTTGTCTTTTTCTCCATTGGCATAAACAAAATAACCAAGATTAGAGATATTAAATCCTTTTTGCCTTAATATCCATTGATATATTTCCATTTGTCTTTTATAACTCTGACGATAAGGGTCGTCAAGGGAAATATTCTTAGTGGTGCTGGTCGCCTTGTAATCAACTACAATAAGATTGCCTTTTTCGTCTTGCCAAATATCATCGACCGCTCCATAAATAATAAAATTAGTTGGTTTATGATGAAAGGATATTCCTTTAAAATTATTGCGCCATTCATTCATATCAGGGTGATTTAATGGCACAGCTTTAACACCATATGCTTCCATCAGAGGATGAGCAATATTTTTATTCCGGAAAATATCGAATTCTTTTTTTAACAAGGCATCTACTGCCATATTCAATGAAAATCCAGGAGTAGAGGGACGAGAAATTCCTCTTTTTGTTTCTAAATAAAAACAACGAGGGCATTCTATAAATCTTTCCAAACGACTTCGGCTTATTTTAAAAGGGATCGAAGAATTAACGTCAAACAGATTTTTCATTTTTATTAAAAGTATTATTTATTTTATTTATTTCCAATTCAGCTGAATCGATTTTAGCCTGGCAAATCTTTAACAGTTCGTAAGCTTTTTTCAATTTGGTAGAAAGATGATCTATATCAATTTTTTCATCACGAAGATCTTCTAAAATTTTTTCGAGATCATTCAATGCTTTTTGATAAGATACAATTTTTGAAGTTTTATCCATGTTAATTTATTTTATTAATTTTACTTGAAATTTTTCCTTGATAAAGAATTGTTGTAACATTATCTCCTTTACTTAATTGATCGACATTGATAACAATTTGTTTATTCAATCGAGTAATGCTGAATCCTCTTCTCATGATATTCTTTGGGTCAAGGATAGCCAATTGGTTTAGAGTGATGGAATGATTTTCTTTTTGATCGTTCAAGAATTTCTGGCTAAGTTCTGGCAAAATACTTTTTATTCTCTTTAAATCATCTTTCTTTTGTCGACAAATTCCTTGAGCTTGGTTTTTTAACAATAATTTATAACTTTCAATTATTTGATTGATTTTTCTAATAATCAGATTGTTTTGATAATAAATTTCTTGACGATAATATTCTAATCGAGAAACAAAATCATTAATCTTTTGGATCAGATAATCAGCAACAGCTGTAGGTGTAGCAAGGCTTTGATGAGCAACTAAATCGGTGATGCTAATATTGGTAAAATGACCGATTCCTGTTAATACTGGCTTTGGGAAATTAGCAATATTTTCTGAAATCATGCGATTATCAAACCAGCTCAAATCTGCGCTCGATCCCCCACCGCGCGTGATGACAATAGTATCAATTTCATCTGAAATATTCCGAAAATAATTCAACCCAGCAATTATCTCTTTCTCCATATTCGGGCCTTGAACACTAGCTTGGTAAAAATATATTTTAAAACCGAATCTACTCTTAATTAATCTATTTATGAAATCGTGATAAGCTTCTCCTTCATTCGTGATTAATCCAATTCTGAAAGGCAACAATGAAAGATTTTGTTTTTTGTTTTTATCCAATAAATTATGCTTTTTCAGCCAATCAATTATTTCCTCACGGTTCCGAGCAATCTGTCCAAGCGTAAAAGATGGATCAATGTCTTGAATAATTAACAAATAATTTCCATAACGCTGGCTAGCGGTCAATTGCACCCTAAGACGAACATTTAATCCATCCATATGGGTTATCTTAACGCCCGCCTCTCTTAAGCGCATTCTTATCATTTCTTTTTTAAATTCATACAAAACGCATTTAATAGACGAGAGGATATTATCTTTATTGTTATCTTTTTCATTTAATTGAAAATAAATATTCTGATGATTGATATTTTTATCAAAATCACTAATTTCTCCCTGAATCCAAATCGGATAAGAGCAAGATCCTTCTAGGATATCTTTGATAACTGAATTGAGCTCGAATACGCGATATGTTTTCTGATTATTCATGATAATATTTAGCGAATCCAATTTCTTCGGGAAAATTAGATTTTCTCTCATCATTTTGTTGGCCATAACCGATATTCTTCATCAATTCGGTAACAGGATTTCGTAACCCTAGAGGAACACCGAAAGATCCTTTTTTGGCATCTTCTGTAGCTCTCATTAAAGCATCGTACGATGTTCGACTCTTCTTTGTCCTTGCTAAATAGACTACTCCATGGGCCAGATTGATGCGCGCTTCAGGCAGGCCAACAAATTCAACGGCTCGAGCTACAGAAACTGCTAATTGTAAGGCATTTATATCTGCATTGCCGATATCTTCTGAGGCAAAGACTATCATGCGGCGAGCTATGAATTTTGGATCTTCGCCGGATTCTATCATGCGAGCCAGCCAATAAAGAGCAGCATCTGTATCTGAATCACGTAAGCATTTTATGAAAGCCGAAATTAAATTATAATGTTCCTCCCCTCTTTTATCATAATGCAAGACGTGTTGCTTTAAGGCTTTTTGCATTCCATTCTCATCAATATTTTTCTGTCCGATATTATAAAAATAATGAGCTGCAAATTCTAATCCATTAAGAGCGGATCTGGCATCTCCATCAGCATAAGAAGTTAAATATTTTAATGCTTTATTATCTATTGTTAGATTCAATTTTCCCAATCCCTTATTCTCATCATTAAGAGCTCTCAGCAATATCTTTTCTAATACTTCTCGACCCATAGGTTTAACAACATAAACAGTTAGCCTTGAAAGTAAGGGCGTGATTACCTCAAAAGAAGGATTTTCAGTTGTGGCGCCTATTAAGATTATGGCTCCTTTTTCAACATATGGAAGCAAGGCATCCTGTTGTGCCTTGTTAAATCGATGGATTTCATCGATAAAAATGACCGTTCTTTTCTCTTTTAATTTGATCATTTCTTCAGCTCGATAAATGGCTTGGCGTACATCATTTATACTTGTTGCCACAGCTGAAAATTCTTTCCAGAATACATCCATGGAATGAGCGATAAGATATGCTAAAGTGGTTTTCCCCGAACCGGGTGGTCCCCAAAATATCAAAGAACCAATATGTTCGCTGTCAATTGCCCGTCGCAAAGGACTTCCTGGCGCTGTTAAGTCTTCCTGGCCAAGAAATTCATCAAAGGTGGTTGGTCGCATGCGATCAGCCAAAGGAGCCTGTTTTTTAAGGCGTTCCTCAAATAGATCCATCATCAAACATATTGTACTGGATTGATCCTCAAAATCAAAGAGTATTTAAAAATGATTTTATCGTTTCAACTATCCGAGAAGCATCTTCCATGGAAATATTAATATGAGTCGGTAGATTAACTAATTTTCCTGACAGATCCTCGGCTACTGAACAAATTCCTTTTTGATATTGCATGGCCGATAAATCAACATCAGATGGAACAATTGGGCTATCCTTCCATCCATCATATAGATAGATATTTTGAGAGCGAAAATATTTCAACATGTCATCAGCTGTTTTTTTATCTGAAAAGATAATATTAAATTTCAAATAAGTTCTTTCAGTATCTTCCCGAGGCAATAATATTGGTAGATTTTTTAATTTTTCACGATAAAAATTAGCAATTTTTATACGATGCTGCTGATGATAATTTAACTTTGAAAATTGATTTATCGCTAAAATTGCTAAAGATTGAGGCATCTGTATTAATTCATCAGACCTCATCTTACCCATTTTCTCCTCCCGTGTCATGGCTTTTGATAATAAGCCTATCTTTTGAGAGAATAAAAGAATTTTTCTTCCTAACTCTTTCTTATTATAATATGGCATGATCCATTTAGCCGTTAACAAAGGATGTCGCAATTGTTGCTTAATCCATTTATTGCTAGGGTAACTGGCTTCTTGCATCAAATTTGCAAGACGATCAGCCAACAAAGAATTATTGGTGAATGCTAATCCTCCAAAAACAGATGAAATAATTTTATCCCGCCCTAGACTGAAAAATGCCGCATCTCCCCAAGAGCCAAGCAACTTTCCTCTAAAATTAGATCCTAAACTATGAGCACAATCCTCTATAATTTTTAAATTATATTTCTCAGCCAGTTCTTTTATCTTTATCATATCTACAGGAAGACCAAATGTATGTTGGACTAAAATACCCTTTGTTTTCCCAGAAATTTTTGACTCTATCTTCTTAAGATCTATATTAAGGCTTTCATTAATATCGACAAAAACAGGTTTTAGTTCAGACCAAATTATAGGATTAATTGCTGCAGCACAGGTAAATCCTGGAACAATTATTTCACTCCCTGCGGGCCAGGAAAATGACCTGAGAATAGCCCAAAATGCCATGCGACCACTTTGAAAAGCAAACGATTTTCCTCCTAAATATTCATTGAATAATCCTGTTAGTATTTGAACATGGTTAATGTCTTCATCAACAGATCGCTTTAATACCTTTTTCGTCAATAAAAGATCATCTTTTTCTATATTTGGTGATAAAGCCGAAAATAATGATTTCATGCTCTTTTTAAAGAGTTCATAAGTTCTTTTTTTAATCGTCCTTCTAAAAGAATTATATCTTCTGGTTTTTGAAACTTCTTTATTTTCTCGAGTATTTCATTAATATTTTTGGTAAAAATTATTTCAGTTTCACCTTCTACCGAAACCAAACCTTTTTTTATAAATTCTAAATTATGATCATCGGTAAAAATAGCGATATGGCAACATCTGCCTATAGCGCGCCCTAATTGATAATAAGCCTTATTTGTGTTTAATCCAAGCTCAATAAAACCATGCATTATTATGGCCCGATAACCAGACCATAATCGTAAATGATGCAAATGGGCTAACGCTCCATCAGGATTACTTGAATAAGTAGCATCGATAATATCTGATCTATTATAATTAAAAATATATGGACTTTTGGCTGGGAATGGCAAAGAAAGAGATGCTTTTGAAATTTCTTCGATATTCAACCCCAATTTTAAAGCAACCACGCTAGCCATCATAATATTGATTATATTTTGACTGCCGATTAAACTTGTTTTAAAATCTATCTTTTCCGATCCTTTTATCATCGTGAAATCAAGTGATTTTTTCTCAATTTTAACATTGGAAGAAAACCAGCTAGAATTATTTTGAGTTTTTGTTGAAACAATTATCTTATTATTAAATTTCTCGGCTAATAATCTTGACCAACGATTATCACCATTGAAAACAGCTAGTCCATTTTTGGGAAGCGATTGAATTAATTCATATTTGGCCAAGATAATTTTCTTTTGAGAGCCAAAAAGTGATGAATGCTGGCCATTGATTCCCGTTAAAATTCCTATTTGAGGTTTAGCTAATTCAGCGCTTTTTTTGATCTCATTTGGTCGATATGCTCCCATTTCGCAAATAAAAAAGATTGTTTCTTTATTAATTTTGCTCAGGACAGTTTGAGCGATTCCTAATTGCGTATTGATATTACCTTCTGTGCGCACAATCTTATCAGAGCCATATTTGTAAGATAAGAAATGATATAGAAAATCTTTTACAGAGGTTTTCCCGAATGAGCCAGTAATGCCAATCACTTTTAATTCAGGAAATTTATTTCTATGCAGTTTAGCTTTATTAATGATTCTGTTTTTCATTAATTGCGCCGGCCATTCTGCCGCAATCAAGTAAATTAAGGCAAGGATGGGAGCAAAAGCTATTAATAATAAGGTGATCTGCGGTAAGTACAATGGAAAATAAACGAATGCTAATGTTTTAAATAGTATAAGGGCCACTAATGCTCCCAAAAAGAATACCTTCGATTTTTTGGTGGCAATAGGATAAACCCATTTCTTTTTCAATAATTTTACGGCAGCATATCCATCCCAGATTAATAAATTTATTAATGTTAAATAAGCGAATAATTGTTCTGTTAAGAAGAAACAAGATAATAGAATAAGACTGGAAATGACAGCTGATCGTGGCAATAAAACCCAATAATTTTCTTTTAAACCATCTTTTAATCTGTCCCATCTATATTGTTTTATCTGCCAAAAATTGAAATAAAGCAAAATCTCGCGGGTTAAATGTAATAATCCAAGTAAAGCGAACAATAGATAATAATATTGTTGTCCTTGGAAAATATCTACCATGGTCATTATTTATAATTGCAAGCCTTGAAGAAATTCAATAATATTTCGGCTAATTCATCTGGGCGCTCTAACTGAGGACTATGTCCAACACAAGGTATAACTTCCAATTTAGAATCTATAATTCCTTGATGAAAACGATATGCTTGTTTCACGGGAACAACGCGATCTTCTGCCCCCCAAACAATCAATGTTTTTTGACGAATGGCTGGCAGATAGACTGTGAGATCTTCTTCTATAACTTTTCTAAAAGTATCTCTCATAACGCGAGGTACATTAAGATAGTCATTTTGCCGTAATAAATGATAATAAAAATCGCGCATATATGTCTTAAGACGGTCTAAATGCACTCTATCAATAAAACGCGAAGCTGATTTTGCAATATCTGATATAATCTGCAATTTGATACTGGTTTCTGATTTTAGCCCGGCCGCCCCGCACAAGACCAATCCTTTAATAGGTATTATTCCTCGAGCAGCTGCTTTAACAGAAATCCTGCCCCCAAAAGAATGTCCCATCAAAAATATCGGATTCTTGAATTCTGGATGCCGAGAAGATAATTCTATGATGAATAACTCCAACCAATCAACATAATTATCCATATTCCATCCAATTTTTGGTAGATCGCTTTGACCGAAACCTATTAAATCTGGAATTATTATTTTAAATGACGAATTTTCAGATAATTTATTTTGAACATTCAGCCAGGCATTCGATCGACTTCCCCATCCATGCAAAATTAAAACCGGATGACCGTGGCCGGTTAATGAATAATTAACTTTCAATCCATCCACTACAATTTGCTCGTTCATTTAGAAATATTTTTGAAATTTAAACGATTCTGTAAAACTTTCGGTATTGCGATAGAACCGTTGGCCTGCTGATAATTTTCGAGAATAACTGCCAAAATTCGGCTCATTGCTAGAGCTGTACCATTAACGGTATGGACAGGCGTTAATTTATTGTCATTTCGACAAAAGATATTAAGCCCCCTCGCCTGATAGTCGGTACAATTTGAAGAAGAGTGTGTTTCGAGATATCTTGACTCCGATGGTAGCCATGATTCAATATCGACAGTAGTCGCTGATGGTTTGGATAAGTCGCCACTGGAAAGTGCCACAACCCGATATGGTATATTCAATGATTGCATAATCTCTTCTTCTAATTGAATAAATAAATCATGCTCTTCTTGTGATTTTTCAGGATGACAAAAGCTAAATAGTTCCGCTTTATCAAATTGATGCACTCGTAAGATTCCCTTTAATTCGCGACCATAGGTCCCAGCCTCTCTGCGAAAACAAGTAGAATACCCTATGTAACGTTTAGGCAAATCAGACAATGTCTCTTCTTGATGCATAGCAGCTATGCTTTGCTCGGCAGTGCCCACTAAATTCAATTCATCTTTCTCGATTAGATAAATATTGCTTTCCTTTAAAGATGTATATCCTAATTGTTCCATAAGATCAGGCTTTATCATAACTGGAGGGATTACAGGTTGAAAATCAAATCTTCTGGCAATCTCAAAGACTAAATCTAACAAAGCAAACTGTATTAAAACTAATTCATTTTTTAGATAGCTAAACCGGCTTCCTGCTATTTTCGTAGCCCGAGGAATATCAATTAAATTCAGATCTTCCCCTAGCTCTAGATAGCTTTTAAAATTAAAATCGAATTTAGGTAGAACACCATATTCACGTAAAACAATATTATCTTTTTCGTTGTTTCCTTCAGGAACGCTAGGTAACAATATATTTGGGATAGAATTAACAATAATAATCAGATTATTTTCTATATTTTTCAAAATATCTTCGCTCTCTTTTATTTTAACTTTTAACGCGCGTCCCTCTTCCATTATCTGTTTAGGAGCAGCGTCATTCCGATCGCTTAATTTATTTCTAGATTGTCTTAAATCGTTGATGGTCTTTATAATAGCTCTTCTTCTATCATCTAGGACAATAAAATTATCAGCATCAAATTCAAATCTTCGTTGTGCACAACTTGATTTTACTAACTCTAAATTTTCTCTAATAAAATCTAAATCTAACATATTTATTTAGGACGCGTAGTTGGAAAGAAAATAGTTTCTCTTAATGAATGAACATTGGCCATGAAGGCTGCTAATCTATCAATTCCCATACCAAATCCAGCCGCCGGGGGCATGCCGTACTCTAGAGCCATTAAGAAATCTTCATCCATTCTTTGCGCTTCTTCGTAACCCATTTTGAAGATTTTCTCTTGAGCTTCAAAGATTTCTCTTTGCTTCATGGGATTATTTTGCTCAGA
>CAZNED010000003.1:60419-63272 GCA_964572275.1 uncultured Candidatus Saccharibacteria bacterium | reverse complement strand
TCATCCCCGACATTGATCGGACGAGGCAAGTTAGCCCCGGGTGGGGCGGAAGTTGAATCTTATAACTTCAAAAAACCGAAGATCTCTCTTCGGTTTTCATAGTTTCAAAATCAATAAGGTAAAGCGTCTAAAGGAATCACTCCCGTAAAAGTCTTAGGATTACCCGGATCGGAAGGATCAAAAGTATTTAAGTATTGAGCGGTCGGATCGTAGATATTATAGGCACGAGTATAATCTATCAAGGCGCTTTCAAATGATAGATTGCCCGATAATCTCATATTCCCATAATCATCTTTCAGATAATATTCCGGATCATTGTAATCTAAAAAAGCTTTAGCTGAAATTCTACCGGATTTAGCCTGAGGACTGGTGCTGATGATAATCGGAGGATTCGGATTGCTGTCTGGCGGAGCAGTTGCCGGTCCGCTCCATGTCGCAAAAACTATGTAGCCAGCGGAAAAGCTAACTATTACCACAGCTAAGAGATAAATCAAAGATTTGAATAATTTATCTTGTTTCATGGCAGAATATTAATATATTTAGCTTCATATTTTAACTTTCCTCGGATATTCTCATCCGAAGAAATAACAACCTGGATATCTGGTGTTAAATGATAAAGCCCGCTTGATCCAACCCATCGAACTTGACGATCGCTTGAGATAACCGTCGTTGAATCATTAAAGATAACACTCACTTCTCTTGGCGTTTCATCAGCGAAACTATAACCATCAGCATAGACAATCAAACCATTATTCAACACTTCTTTGATAACTCCGCTGGTGCTAAAGATATCAATTGGCATAGTACCTGTTTTCAAAGGCACTTCTTTGCCCTCGTCTTCATTAAAAACGAAAACTTCTCCTTCTGATCCGGCCTGAGCCCTGGCTTCTTCCGTTTCAGATAAACCATCCTGAGAGATTATATTTCTTGATTTTTCAACGCGCAATCCAACCAAAATCCAAACAACTACAACAATCAGCAGAATAGCTACTATTGTTAAAATTATCTTATTGCTTGGAGAAAACATTCTATTTGAATTTTATCATCACCAAATATGGTGTCAAACCGAATCAATCCTAAATTAATAAAGATTTCTTGCTATTATTTCTTAACTTTTAGAATCTCGTCAATCAAACCGTATTTCTTGGCCTCTTCTGGAGACAGATAAAAATCACGATCGGTATCTTGAGCGATTTTATCTATTTTCTGCCCGGTATGTCCAGCTAAAATAAGATTTATCTTTTCCTTGATCTTCAAGATCTGGCGAGCGGTGATTTCAATATCGGAAGCCATGCCTGAAACTCCGCCGGCCACTTGATGCAACATTATCTCAGAATTAGGCAAAGCATATCTCTTGCCCTTTGTTCCGGCCGCCAATAAAGTAGCTCCCATTGAAGCGGCCAGCCCCACGCAAATGGTTGATATCTCCGGTTTGATATGTTGCATGGTATCATAGATAGCTAAACCGGCTGTCACGGATCCGCCCGGAGAATTGATGTAAAGCTTGATATCCTTCTCTTGATCCTGCGAAGCTAAAAACAAAAGTTGGGCAATAATCAAATTGGCGTTGATATCATCGATCAAACCGCCCAAGAAGATAATTCTTTCTTTGAGCAAACGAGAGAAAATATCATAAGCTCTCTCGCCATAATTTGATTTTTCAATAACAGTTGGAACAAGATTCATACCGTTGATGATAATTTTTGAAACAATTTGTCGCGAGTTAACGCATCTCTAGTATAAGATCTGAGTTGATTCTGGTCAACCTCATTTCTTTGCTTTTCATCCAAGCTACTCTTAATTTTTTCGCTTTCTTGAATCACTTCTTCTTCGGAAACATCAATCTCTTCATTCTTTAACAAAGATCTTAAAACCAAGAATTGCTTGACGTTTCTCTCTGCTTCCAATTGATATGTTTTCTTTAAATCTCCTTCTTTCTGATTAATCCTTTTCAAATAATCCTCAAAGTCAATCTTAAGTTGCTCTGACACTTGCCTCTTCAAACTTTCCATTAAACGCAATTGTTCATATTCAACCATTAATGGAGGAAGAGCAACTTCCGTTTCTTCGGTAATTTTAGAGATGATTTCTTGGCGCCACTTCCGCTCAGTCATCAATTGAGCCTGATTTTCCAAATCTGCCCGAACGTGTTTTTTTAAATCTTCCAAATCATCGGCTATTTTATCCTTTTTGATTAGCTCTTCTAATGGAATTAATTCGACTTTTTCAATTTTGACTATCTTTACTTTAAAATGAGCTTCTTTACCAGCTAAATGTGGAACAAAATAAGGGTCAGGATAGATTAAATCAAATTCTTTTTCTTGATTAATAGATAAATCAATTAATTCATCTTCGAAGCCGGGAACCAGATGACCTTCTCCTAATATGAATCTATCTGATTGCGTATCGCCCGGGAATAAAGAAGATGAAAATTCTATACTTATGAAATCACCTTTTTGAGCCGGTCTATTTAATTCCTCAAAACGAGCCTGACTCAATTGCCATGATTTTAAAGCCTCTTCAACATCTTCATCCTTTACCTCCGGTTTTTCTTTTTTAATACCGGCAATAAAAGATTTATATTCAGGTAATTTTACTTCAGGCAAAACTGGCACCGTTACTTTGAATTTTGCTGTTTGACCCGGTACTATCTGAATAATAGCTGTCTGAGCCGGTCCGATCGGCTCTAATTCTTTCTCTTTAATAGCTGATTGCCATGATTCTTTGATCAGTGCTTCCGATGCTTCAGCCAAAGTATTGGTGTTCTTGATATGTCGATTCAATTCTTCGGAAGGAACCTCAAAAACAACTTCTAAAACGGAATTATCTAATTTATTGATTGAAATATTCATG
>CAZNED010000003.1:50534-60319 GCA_964572275.1 uncultured Candidatus Saccharibacteria bacterium | reverse complement strand
CCACCCATAACCTCTGGTCCAGCTAACCAACCGATTATTAAAGGAGAAATTAAAACCAATATTCCCGGCTTAATCATCTCTCTTAATGAATGCTTCGTAGCCAATTCGACTAAACAACCATGATTCTCTAATCCATTCCGTGAATCAAGCGTTTTTTGCAATTGTTCTCGGCTTGATTGAGTCACAGAATTCACGCCCTTTTGCACTGATTTCAAGATCAAGGCACTAAAAAGAAAAACTAATGCCCCACCAAGAATAAGGCCGATCAAAACCGATGAATTTAGGAAATATATTTTGTCATTAAATGTTAGCTGGAGGTAAACGGCTAACCAGGCAATAGCCGTAAAGGTTGCCGTAGTGATAGCGAAACTTTTACCGATTGCCGCTAAATTATTACCAATTGAATCGAATATTTCAGTATTCCGATTAGCCGATTCTTCCAATCCGAGTGATCTGACTATTCCTCCGGCATTATCAACAATAGGACCAAAGCAATGTGCGGTCAATTCAATGACAAGCGTCCCCAAGGCACCCACTGCCACTAATGCAACACCATAAAAACCTCCTAGCCAGTGAGAAAAGATGATTGCCCCCACAATAATCAAAGACGGAATGAAAATGCTACTTAATCCGATATGCAATCCTTCTAAGATAACTGATACCACTCCTTGCTGGCTCGCTTCTTTGATGCGAGCCACTGACCGCCCATTGATGCTAGTATAATAAGTCGATAAACTGCCGATTAATCGGCTGACAATCAATCCCATTAAGATTATAAGGAAATAGCGCCCATTATCAAAATAACGAAAACTTAAAATAAGTGATCCGATAAGGAACAAACCCATTGACCAGATTTTGCCTTGCATGAAAGCTCTTTTTACTTTTTTTGATTCTTTTAATAAATCATTTTTATCAGAACCGGAAAGTCGTACGGCAAAACTACCGATCAGCGAAGCTAATAAACTCAATGCTCCCAAGCTAAGAGGAAAATTCAATCCTGAACTTCCCAGTGACAGCCAACCTAAAATCATAGCGATGATTATAGAAGATACATAGGTTTCTTGTAAATCATTTGTGGCTCCAGCCAAATCTCCAACATTATCTCCAATTTGATCAACTATGGTTAATGGATTGCGCTGATCATCTTCTATAATGTTACTCTCCAATTTTCCAATTAAATCTGCTCCAATATCAGCGCTTTTGGTGTAAATGCCGCCACCGATTCTAAGGAAGAAAGCCACTAAAGAAATGCCGAAAACATAATATATCAAGAGGATTGGCTCAGCGAATAAATTATTGAATAATATCAAACCAATTAAGCTTAATCCTATTGTGAATAAACTTATGGCTTGACCGCTAGAAAGAGCGATTTTAAAACTTTCTCGCAAATTCTTCTGAGCCGCTTCGGCTACTCGAGCATTTGCTTTAGTTGAAACAATCACGCCGAATAATCCTACAATCATTGAGATCAAAACTCCGCTCATAAAGATCCAGACAGCTGATTGATGGCTCTCAAAAAAAGCAATTATTGCGGCAATAACTACGGCAAAAACAGCGATCAACTGGAATTGTCGCGTTAAGAAAAAACGCGCTCCATGATTAATAGATTCAGAAAAACTAGCTACTTTTTCCGAAGTCACTTTTATTCTAAGTATCTGACGGAACAAAAAGAGGGAAAGAATTATGGCTAGTAATCCGATTAGGTAAGATATCAAAACCATTATTCAGAATCCTTATTTAATCCTGAATCAACTATTTCTTTTTCGGGCGAATCATCTTGCGAGGGCCGCTGTCCCGATTCATCTCGGACATCTATCTTCCATCCGGTTAAACGAGCAGCCAATCTAACATTCTGTCCTTTTCTTCCAATAACCAAAGAAATTTGATCAGTCGGAGAAACAACTTTAGCTTCATTGCGATTATTGCATTCGACCCGGCTGACCTTAGCTGGAGCCAAGGCATTAGTGACGAATTCTTTCGGATCTTCTGACCATTTGATAATATCAATTTTCTCTCCATTCAATTCATTGGTTATCGCCATGATTCTCATCCCCCTCTGTCCGACCATAGCCCCAATCGGATCAACGCTACTATCTACCGAGATCACAGCTACTTTCGAATGATAACCTGGTTCACGAGCAATGGATTTAATAATTACCTGTCCCTCGACAATCTCCGGAACTTCTAATTCAAATAATTTTGAAATTAATTTAGGATAAGCTCTTGAAAGGAAAATAGCCGGACCTCGAGTTGTTTGATCAACACTTAAAACATATAGTTTTTTACGCTGACCAGAATGGAAATCTTCATTGGCACTTTGCTCTTCAGGAGGCAATACACCTATCACTCCTCGGCCAAGATCAAAATGAACTGATCCTTGTTCAATTCTTTGCACAATTCCGGAAACAACTTCTCCTTCTTTTTGCTTATATTCAGCATAAATTGCTTCCCTTTGAGCCTCTTTAACTTTCTGCAAGAGAACTTGTTTGGCTGTTTGGGCGGCAATTCTGCCAAAATCAGTTTTTGTCGGCAAAAGAGTTTTTATTTCATCGCCGGCCTCCAAATCTTCATCTTCTTCTAGCGCATCAGTCAATATAATTTGTTGGTAAGCATTAAAATGAGGTTTCTCTTTTTCTTCATCCTCAACTACTGTCCTGATTTGCCAAAATTGGACCTCTCCTTTGTCTCTGTCAAATTCTGCTCTAATATGCTGCCCTGATTCACCATAATCCTCTTTGTAGGCAGCTGCTAAAGCATCCTCCACAATTTGGATGACTTCCTCTTCCGTAATACCATTGTCCTCAGCAATCTGAGCGATAGAAGCTGTTAAATTCTTTAAATCCATTTTAAAAATTATTTTAAAACCTCTTTCAACTGGCACTCAGAGAGCGACAGCCAAAAGAGGCTATCCTCAGCCTAGCAAAAAGCAGTCAATTGTCAAGGCTTTTTCCCTGAAATCATAATCAGGATAATATAGTGGAGTTAGAGGGAGTCGAACCCTCGTCTCGGCCATGCGAAGGCCGCGCTCTACCACTGAGCTATAACCCCCTATTCAGATCTTCTAATATCTCCTCCAGCGGCAAATTATATCTCTCGGCAATCATTCCCAGAGAAAGCTCGCTCATCTCTTGAGATGCAAATGGACAGCTTAGGCAAGGTATTTGATGCCGGATAAGGATCTCGGTTGCTCCAGGCTGAGAGAGAATTTCTGATAACTTTGTATCTGAATTTATCTTATTATGTTGCGTCATATGATTTTAGAATAACATAAAAATATTATGCCTACTATTTGCCTTGACTCAACAAATGATATAAAATCATCGGCATGATTAGTAAAAAACTTATATTTTGTTTCGTTATTGGAGTTTTTTTATTGCCTGCCTTGACAGTTTTAGCCGTTGAAAATGATTCCGGCGCTCCTCTTGCAATTAGCAACATCAACCTTGATTCCGCCTCTATGTTGTTTGCAACCGCCGTTCTTAGTTTTATTGACGGAATAAATCCATATTCTCTCTGGGGACTAGTTTTTCTTTTAGGAATTGTCACTACTTCCGGATCACGCAAAAAAATAATAATCGTTGGATTGACTTACTTACTTGTCACCGGCATAACTTATGGATTGATGATGCTTGGATTATTGAATTTTTTCTCAAAATGGGGATATCAAGATTTCATTCGCATAGCCGTAGGACTGATCGCCGCTACCTTTGCTATGTTGAATATATGGGATTATTTTAAAAAGAAAATTGAAGCTACTATCGTTACCTCTCACAGACAATCTATTTTGCGCCAAAAGATGACACAGATCATGGATCCTCATCATCATCTTGCCATATTGATAATCGGGACAATGATTATTGCTCTAGGCATTACTATCTTAGAATTTCCTTTAAGTTTTTCTCTCCCGATGATCTGGGCCAATCTGATCACACGCCATCAGGTTAGTGCTCTAATGTTCGCACTTCTTCTCTTGCTCTATTTGCTTATTTATTTAGGGGAAGAAATCATAGTTTTCGTTTCCATGTTTTTCGCCATGGGAAAAACCAAGATGAACCCGGATCGAGAACAGGCATTAAAATTAATTGGAGGTATCATTATTCTATCTTTAGCATTCGCTTTAATCTTTAACTTAGAGATGATGAATACCATGACTGGATCATTGATATTGTTCGGCTCTTCAGCCATAATTGGAACATTAGTTGCATTTCTTTTTAGCAAAATTAAAACAAAATAAAATGGTTTGTAAAAATTTAGTGATATATATAATTATTGGGGCTGTCGTCATCGGTCTCTTTACCGTTGGTTTATTAATCCGTGGAATAAATCCCGAAACCGAGAATCCGGATGTTGAAGAGGTTGAAGAAGAGGCGATAATTCATGAGGGAGAAGAAGTGATTCTTTATTTGTTCTGGGGAGAAGGATGTCCCTATTGCGAGAAGGCTAAAACATTTTTAGCCGAAATAAAAGAATCTTTTCCATCTTTGACGATTAAAGATTACGAAGTTTATTACAACTCTGAGAATAGAGATTTATTTGTTGAAATGGCTAAATCATATGGCATTGACAATCCGCAGGGCGTCCCTATGATTTTTATCAATGATCAATATTTCATTGGTTTTGCCGAAGATCCTATCGGGCTCCAAATTGTTGATACCATTAATGGATGTTTGACTATAACCTGCCTGGATCCAGCCACTCGCTTGATTGATTAAAAATTAAAAACACCCTCTTAAAGAGGGTGTTTTGCTGTCGGGGTACCGAGATTCGAACTCGGGCTAGAGCCACCCGAAGGCCCCGTGCTACCGCTACACCATACCCCGTTATTTGACGTGAAATTTCTCTCGGATTGAAAGATCTGCCTCTTCTCTTACTTTTTCAATTTCATTTTTTGATCTTCGAGCCATTTCAGTTAATCCTTCATTTGAAATTTTCCCTAATTCTCTAATTTGATCCAATAAATAATCTTTTTTGTTTCTCTTTGGATCTTCCAGAACTTGTTCTAATAAAATAGTCAAAATTTGACCAATTTTGGGACCGGGTTGTATTGCTAATAAATTAATTATATCGTGGCCGTCTACCGCTAACATATCGGCAGATATAGGATCGCGAGCCAGCCTATCAATAATATACTCTAAATGTCTTAATTTATAGGGTTTGGCCTTGGGTACCCCTGATCCAATCCGATCAGCCATTCTAACATGAATGAGATCAGCCATATTTTCGGGTTCAACTTGCCGAATAAGTTTGCGCACCGATGACTCTCCCACCTCATCAACATTATAATAAAAAAGATGATAGCGTACTAGTTTGACCACTTTTTTGATGTCGAGCATAGGAAATTTTAAGCGCCTCATTAGCTTGTTTACTATATTGGCGCCAACTACCTCATGATTATAAAAGGTGGCCTCTTCTCCCTGGCCTGACTTAGTCTCCGGTTTCCCAATATCATGCAATAAAGCAGCTAGGCGTACATGAAGATTAAAATTTTCCTCAGCGGCATAGCGCAAAGAGCGAATTGAATGTTCATAGACGCTGTAAATATGATGTTTATTCTGCTCTACGTCATAACTATTCTCCAATTCCGGAATAATATAAGTCAATAGTCCCACTCTTCGTAATAATTCAATTCCTTCGGCTGCTCTGACGTTAGAAATAATTTTTATCAGCTCCTCTCTGACTCTTTCGGATGATATATTTTGAAGTAATTTTGAGTTATCCTGGATGGCATTGAGAGTCTTCGGCTCGATCTCAAAATCAAGAGTTGTTGAAAGTCTGACCGCCCTCAACATTCTCAATGCATCTTCTTTAAATCTCTCATTCGGATCTCCAACAGCCCTGATAATATGCTTATTGAGATCTTTTTGGCCATCATAGAGATCTATGATATTAATCTTCCCGCTCGGATATATACCCAAGGCCATGGCATTAACGGTAAAATCACGTCGGGCTAAATCCTCTTTAAGATTATCGATAAAATCAATCTGACCAGGATGGCGCTGATCACGATAATCACGCTCTATACGATAAGGCATTACTTGGATTTCTTTCAAGCTTTCTTCTAAGCTATTCGTTATAATCGTCACCATTCCAAAATCATTATCCATAAAATGCCTTTTAAAGAGCTTTGCTATTTCCGGAGGGCGGGCATTTGTTGTTACATCCCAATCATTCGGCGTTTGTTTTAAAATCAAATCACGAACACAGCCTCCGACTAGGTAGGCCTCAAATCCCGCTTTCTCTAAAACAGCTATGACCTCTTTTATTTCTTTAGGAATAACCATAATCATATCTTAACGAAATAAGATGATTCTTTCAATTGACCCACTCCCTGCTTTATGATTAAATAAACTAGCTCGGCGCCCGTAGCTCAAGCGGATAGAGTGAATGCCTTCGAAGCATTAGGTTGCAGGTTCGAGTCCTGCCGGGCGCACCCATGGAGTCATTATTGCCCCCATAACTCAATGGTAGAGTAGTTGCCTCTTAAGCAATTAGTTCTAGGTTCGAATCCTAGTGGGGGCACAAAATTAAAATAATTTTATGAATGAAGAAACAGAAAAAAAACATCCCGATACTGGTTCAGCTCAAGCTCAAATTTCCTCAGCTGATAAGCGCTTGAAAAATTTGGAGCGACATTTAGGAGAAAACCCAAAAGATAAACATTCTCGAAGAGGTTTATTAGGTTTAATCAATCGTCGTCGTAAAAACCTGAAATACCTCGAGAAGCACAGCAAATGAAAAAATCAAAAGAACAAAAAGTTGCTGTTTTTATCGACGTTCAAAATCTTTATCATACCGCTAAGAATGTTTACAAGACTAGGGTAAATTTCGGTCAAATTCTTAGAACAGCTATTGATGGGCGCCGCCTTATTCGTGCTTTTGGTTATGTTATTAGAACTAAAAGTGGCGAAGAAAAGGCATTTTTTGATGCACTTTCTCAATTAGGTATTGAGATCCGCGTCAAGGATTTAAAAGAATTTTATAGTGGTGTTAAAAAAGCCAACTGGGATGTCGGTTTAGCCGTCGACGCTATTCGTGTTGCCCCAGGAGTTGATGCTATTGTTATCGTTTCAGGAGATGGTGATTTTGCCCCTATGGTTGAATACTTAAAGAATCGAGGGAAAAGAGTCGAAGTAGTTGCTTTTGGTAAAACTACCGCTCAAGAATTAATTGAAGTGGCTGATGAATTTGTAAATCTTGATCAAGATTCTGGAAAATATTTGATGAAAGAGAAATTCTATAACCGCTTAGTCAAAAGTTAATATTATGATTGGAGAAAAACAATTTAAAAAAGAAATTAATGGACAGGAATTTGAAGTAAAAATAGGTCAAATTGCCGAACAAGCCAGCGGAAGTGTTATTGTCCGCCACGGAGAAACAACTGTTATGGTAACAGTTTGTTTAGGCGACGATCGTCACGGAAAGGATTTCTTTCCTTTAACCGTTGATTACGAAGAGCGTTATTATGCCGCCGGAAGAATTCTTGGCTCGCGCTTTATGCGTCGCGAAGGACGCCCCTCAGATGAGGCAACCTTAACGGGCCGCTTGGTTGACCGAGCCATTCGTCCACTTTTCCCGAAAGAACTAAAACGAGAAGTACAGGTGATCATTACTGTTCTTTCTTTCGATGGGATTAATGATCCGGATGTGCCGAGTTTACTCGGGGTATCTTTGGCTCTATCTCTCTCTCAAATTCCTTGGGCGGGGCCATTGGCTGGTTGTCGCTTAAGCTATTTGGATAAAGGATGGATTCTTAACCCTTCTTACGAACAGCAAGGTCAGGCTGAATTATCACTTACTCTAACAGCGGTTGAAGGCGAAAAAGAGATGTTGATCAATATGATTGAAGCTGCTGGTAAAGAAGTTAATGAAGAAACTGTGAATGAGGGATTATCATTCGCTGATCCTATTTTTAAATCGCTGGTTCAATTTCAGAGAGAAATTATTGATCAGTATCAGCCAGAGAAAATAATTATCAATCAGCTCGAATCAGCTTTAGATGCCGAAAGAATAAATGACATTAAAGAATTTATCCAACAAAAATTATCAAATCTTTTTCCTGTTAAAGCCGACCAGGAATTAAAACAAGTTTTAGCTGGGCTATATCAATCTGTTGAAGAGTTTCTTAATGAGCATCATTCTGAATATTTAACTATTGGCTTTGATCTATTAGAGGAAGAAATATCAAATTTTGTAAGGCAACAAGTGTTAGAGCACGAGATTCGCCTTGATGGACGCAAGCTTGATGAAATCAGGCCGTTGAAAGCCGATATTGCCTTAATCCCTCGAGTCCATGGATCGGGCTTGTTCCAACGAGGATTGACCAAGGTTATGTCTATTGTGACCCTTGGCCCGACTGGTGACCACCGAAAATTTGAAGGGATGGAGGTTGTTGAGGAAAGACGTTTCATGCATCATTATAATTTTCCCCCTTTTTCAACTGGAGAAGTAAGGCCGTTGAGCGGAACAAAAAGAAGAGAAATCGGACATGGATATTTAGCTGAGAAAGCATTAGAACCATTAATCCCTGACATGGATAAGTTTCCCTATACTATTAGGATCGTTTCAGAATGTTTATCTTCTAATGGATCGACTTCTATGGCCTCTGTTTGTGCTTCTTCTTTATCTCTTATGGATGCCGGAGTTCCTATTAAAGAGCCAGCCGCCGGCATATCCATTGGCTTGATTACCGGTCCGAATCATTACAAATTATTAACTGATGTTCAAGGCACTGAAGATCATTATGGAGATATGGATTTCAAGGTAGCCGGAACCAGTCAAGGAATCACAGCTATTCAAGTTGACGTAAAGATAAGAGGGTTAACTTATCAGATAATTAAAGAAGCCTTAATCCAAGCCCGTGAGGCTCGTGGAATTATTCTCAAAACCATAACTGATGTTATCGCTAGCCCGCGTACTGAATTATCGCCGTGGGCTCCGAAAATTGTCAGCGGGCAAATTGATCCTAGTAAAATTGGCATGGTTATTGGGTCTGGCGGAAAAACTATCAACGGTTTAGTGTTAAAATATGATGTAACCATCGATATCGAAGAAGACGGGCATGTTTATATTGCCGGTGTCAATGAAAAAATGGCTCAATCTGCTTTAGACGAGGTCATGAATATGACTCATGAAACCGAAGTAGGAGAAAGTTTTCAGGGAACCGTAACACGTATTTTCAATTTCGGAGCTATGGTAGAATTTCTGCCCGGACAAGAAGGGTTGGTTCACATATCCCAATTTGTTCCCGAAAGAATTAGCAGGGTTGAGGACGTTGTTAAAACAGGAGATGTAATCCCTGTTAAGGTAGTTGAAATTGACGAAAAAGGAAGAATTAATCTTTCGGCTAAAGCGGCAGGATTTAAGCCGACCAAAAAGCCAGTCATTTCATCTCGGAGAACAAATCCGAGAGAACGATAAATATGGTTTCTTCCAAATTACAAAATGTTGTTATCCGAACTATGCGGAGTGATTTGGAGTTTTTGGAAAGTGGTGGCATGCCCGCCACTATTGAGCAAGCTGCTGATGAAACAGAAGAATTATTACGACGAGCTCAATCTGCTATTAGGCAAGCCGAAAGCGAAAGAGGCGCTATGCGGCCAATCCCTTCCGTTAAACCAACAGATCAGCCTGTGGCTAAAGTTTCAGCCGTTAAAGAACAAGATCTGAATATATTGCAAGAAAAAGTTCGTCAGAAAGCTGAAGCTGAAAGAAAGAAATTAGAAGAAGAAGCTCGTCAGAAAGCTGAAGCTGAAAGAAAGAAATTAGAAGAAGAAGCTCGTCAGAAA
>CAZNED010000003.1:0-50434 GCA_964572275.1 uncultured Candidatus Saccharibacteria bacterium | reverse complement strand
GAAAGCTGAAGCTGAAAGAAAGAAATTAGAAGAAGAAGCTCGTCAGAAAGCTGAAAGAGTTCATTGGGAAAAGATTCTGGCAGAAGCAGAAACAGCCGCCCAAACTTGGCATATCTTCAGCGATATTGACGATCTCGATAAAACTTCTGAGTTATTAGCCCAGAAAGAACATGAGATTGAATTATTGCAATTACAATTAAAAGAGTTCCCTGCTCAAGAAAAATTAATTTTACCAGAAAAGAAAAAGATTGAGGGTCAAAAGAATCAGTCGGAGAAGGAATATCAGAAATTATTGAATCGGCTTGAAGAGATAGAGCGTACCCGAAATAATATTGAGCAATTAGAAAATAAAGCTCGTTCTAGCGAAGAAAGAAGAAGATATGAAGAAAAACGCTGGCAATTAGCTAATCGACAAAGAGAAGTAGAACAGGAAAAATGGGTTAAAAAAGATGAATTGGCTGAAATTAATACTGCCTTAAATCGAATTGAATCAAGTGCTTCTGGTTTGCAGGGACAGAAAAACAAACTGGAGTCGCGCCTTCGAGATCTTAATCTTGAGAAAGAAGAAATCCTACTCGGCCAGAAAAAAGTTCAAATTAAACAAAAGCTCATTGAACTGGATTTAGCTAAAGAAAAACCGTTGCGCCTTATCGAAAAATTAGAGGCGCAGAAAACTGATTTACGTTCTGAATTACAGCCAATTTTGAGAGAAGAAAAAATTGTTGAGAGAAAAGAAGCTGAATTGAAGAGACAGATTAAAGCTACTATTAGTAGTGATGAGAAGAAGAAATTGACTGAACAAAGATGGAATATTGAAAAAGAAAGAGAACGAATTGAGAAAAAACGATGGCAGGTCGAACAGAAGGCTATTGCCTTGCGCGATCAATATAAACATGCTGTCGTTCCCCATCAGATGATTATAAATGAAGAGAGAGATCTTTATAAGAAATTAAGAGAGATTGATGTTTTGATCGCTTATGGCGTAAGTCGTGGCAGAGAAAAACTGGATGAACGTGCGCAAAAAAAACAAGAAGCTCAAAGCCAGAAATTTGAAAAAACATCATTCCAATTAGAAGAAGATGTTTTTATTTCTGAATCACAGCCCTTAGAAAGCGTTCTTTCTGAAGATGAAAAAACTGAAAAAAATGATGTCATTCAAAAGAAAGATGATGATCACGATCAAGAACATCAAACTTTAAAAGAAACTATAGCATCTGAAACAATTCAACCTAGACCTGTTCCTTCAACGCCTCAATCATCCGTCTCTGAAAAAAGAGCTCCTGTCACTGATGAAATTGATACTAAAAAGAAAGAAGCCAGGGAAAAACTTGAAGAAGAAATGATTGAACAACGCAAGGCTATGGAAGAAAAACAAGCTGAGATTGAGAAGATAAGACAAAGCTCTCTTCCGAAAACTCCGCTACCAATGTCTGAAGAGAAAGTTCAATCTATAGAGGAACCAGTCGTAAAAAAACCACAAACCGCTCGCGATGTTTTTATTAATCAATTAATGAGTTCATCCGCACGAGAAGAAATAGATAGAGAGAAATTTTTACAAAGAGTACGCGGTGAGGGAAATTTTCAAGTTCCTAATAATCCACTAGAAACCCAGGTTCAGGAAGGTATAATTTTTCGCCCGATGCCTCAAAGCCCAGATCGTAGTCAGAAACTTGTTGCTCGAATTTTGATAATTCTATTGATTATTGGATTAGGAGTTTTGGCTTATCTGATTTTTAAAGGATATTTGTTATAAAAAAGACGGCTAATTGTATGGCCGTTTTATTTTTCTTTTAGAAATTAATATAAGTACCAACAGCGTAGCGAGCTAACGGATTGACTGCTCCTCGAACATCGAAATGAAGATGGCATCCTGTCGATAAGCCAGTAGTTCCCATACGACCAATCTCTTGCCCTTGAACAACTGATTGACCAGACACAACGGATATCTGAGAAAGATGTCCATAATAAGTTACAACGCCATTAGGATGGATAACCTGCACTCTATTTCCCCCTATCGAGATGTATCCGGCACGCTGGACGGTTCCGGCAGCGGCAGCATAGATCGGTGTTCCACAATTATTAGCTATATCAATTGCATTGTAATAATGCAATCCTTGAGAGATTTTCCCGGATGTCGGTATGATAAAATAGGAAGAGGCGATTGGTTGTTGAGCAATCACGTGAGGCTGAATTGGTTTTTGTCCGCCCGGAATAATCAATAAATCTCCTATAAAAATAGAGTCTGCATCGCTTAATTGATTAAAGGAAAGAATTTCTGATTCTTTAACATTATAACTACTAGCAATCTGGCTTAATGTTTCATTGCGATTAACTAAATGCAGCAATCCGGAAACTGGTAATACTATCAAACGATCTCCTTCTCTGAGTTTATCTGTTGCTTTTAAATCGTTGCTCCATAATATAGTATCAATGGAAATATTGAATTTTTCAGCTAAGCTTGAGATTGTATCGCCAGATTGGACTGAATAAGTGAAAGTTTGACTCCGATAATCATATCCATCACTAACTAATGTTCCTAGCGTTTTTCCTGAAACGCTTGGCGAGGTAGAAACCTGCACGCTATTATCTTGAATTAGACTGATATGTGAAAAAGAAAAAGTTTCCGCTTTGTTTAAAGCCGAAACAAACTCGCTTGATGAATTCAGCACATAACGATCGGACACCAATTCGGCCGGCGAGCAAGGCCAGAGAATGATTACTAATAAAACTATCGCGAGGGCTAAAAAAGAAATCCCTGCCCTCTTAGACAGATGCATAACGCTAATTACTTTAGCTAAATTAACCTTTCATGTCAAGAAAGTTATCCCCAATAATAAATTTAGCAGGAGATGCTAGGTCTATATTGCAAGAGAAAGGATTACGCCCCAAAAAGCACCTTGGGCAAAATTTTTTAATTAATAATAAAGTTTTAACCGATATTATTGATGTCGCTGAATTGAATCCAGGAGATTTGGTTTTAGAGATTGGAGCCGGTTTAGGGATTCTAACTCAAGCTCTGATTGATAAATCTTGTCAAGTTTTGGCCATTGAGAAAGATCCTGATTTATTCAATATTCTGAAACAAAGATTTGATCACATCAATAATGTAACTATTCTTAATCAAGACGTGCGATGTTTTTTAAAAGAAAACCCCGATCTGTCCAGATATAAAATAGTAGCTAATTTACCTTTTTATTTAACATCTCATTTAATTGTAAGCATGATCACCCTCGTTCATCTTCCATCTACGATTATTATAATGATCCAGAAAGAAGTTGCTGAAAGAATTTGTGCCAAACCGCCAAAAAGCAATCGTTTAGCAATGATGTGTCAATTTCGAGGAGATTGTCAGATCATCCAAAATGTTTCCTCCTCCGATTTTTGGCCCAAGCCTGAAGTTTCAGCCGCTATCTTAAAGATTTCTAACATTGAGAAGCATTCTTTTGACCAAGATTTGATGAATTTGATTGAGATAGGCTTTTCTTCCCCGCGTAAAACTTTATTAAATAATCTAAAATCCTTGGGAATAGATTCCCATTTTTTATCTGAATGCGGTTTCAATGAAAAGATAAGAGCTGAAGCATTGGATAAGAACAATTGGCTCAAGCTTTTATATTGTTTTCTAAAAAAGAAAAATGCTATAATCAAAGAGAAATGAAATGTAAAATCAAAAGGAGAAATTTATTTATCCTTGCGGGAATTATTGTACTCTTAGGTCTCAGTGCTGTTTCTGCGCCCCTGAGAGCCGAAGACGAATTAGAGGGTGAATTAGGACTTGCATTTGAAGATATAGAAAATTATACCCAGAAATCTAGAGGTGGAAATATTTTTGTTAATATTTTAGAAAGTATTGGCAAGGCAATCGTAGGTATTATTTTTTCCCTCGTTATCGCTCTAACTTTAGGATTCTTATCTTTAGCCCAACTACTTTTCTCTTGGATAAGCGATCCTGGATTCCTTTCTGTCTCTTTCACGGGGGCTGATAATACATTTGTTTATGAAAATTGGCGTCTGGTTAGGGATCTAGCCAATATTGGCATTATTTTGGGACTAGTTTATACAGGCTTGAGGACGGCGTTAGATATGTCTGGCCCGAAGACAAAAAAAACTTTAATTAGGCTTATCGCTTTGGCATTTTTAATTAATTTCACTCCAACCCTAATTGGATTAGCAATCGATGCTTCGCATGTTGCCATGGATTATTTCATGATTCGTGGAGGAAAACTTGATTTTGCTGGGATGCTTGGACAATCTGTAATGTGGATTGCAAATCCTGACACTAGTATATTGCAGTCTTTCGTACAGCTTTTTGCTCTTGCCGCAAGCATGTTTTTTGTGGGCGTTATTTATTTTATTCTCGCCTTCACTTTTTTAGTACGTTATGTCATGCTCTGGATTCTAGTAATTTTATCACCACTGGCCTTTCTTGCTTTCGCTTTCCCAGGTGGTAAAAAATTCTGGTCTCAATGGTGGTCAAATTTCATAAGTTGGACCTTCCTTGGAATTCCCGTAGCTTTTTTCCTTTTCCTAGCCGCTCAAATGATGGAAATAATTAAAGATAAAGTATTCTGGGCAGGAACTTCCGCAAAATTATCACAAGCACTCAGCTTGCAAACAGCCACTGGCACGCAAGATGCCATGCCTTCCGAAACTTTCTATTTTGTTATGCCAGCAGCATTGGTCTATATCGGATATATGATTAGTTTGAAACTAGCCCCTTCTGTCAGTAACCAAATTATGGGACTCACAAAAGGTGGATTCGATAAAGCAAAATCGTGGGGTTGGGACCAGACAAAATATCGCGGAGCTCAAACTCGTGATACTGTCCGACAAAGAAACGAAGGGTCTCATGTGTTTGATACAGCAAGTCGTCTGGGAATTGCAACTCATGGATGGGATGATCGCGGGACGAACCATTATGCCCGCCATCGTGTTGCTCAAGAAATTATGAAAAGCTCAGGAGCTACTAGTATAGAAAAAGCTCACGCCTCCCGTTATTTGAGCGTTACTGAAAAGATGGAAAAGAGGAAAATCGAGCATTCTCACTTTCGGAAAAAACTACAAGAAACAGATCCAGAAAAACTTACAGCCATGGTCTACGATCCTCGCGTCAATCCCGAAAAAACTGCTGCTGCTATGCATGAGTTATTATCAAGTCACGAAGATACCGCTCTAAAAACATTAGGATCCCTAAATCTTCCTGAGGACGCTGCCGTACGTACATTTACTGCACTACTACAGCAAGGGAATGAGAGTGATGCTAAAAAATTCGCTATATCTCAATCCGGAAAACACGGAGCCGCTATTGATGCACAAGCAATCGCCTTAGGAATAAAGAAAGCAGGTGAATCCTATTCCCAAGAATCTTTAGCAAAGGTTGACCAGAAAGGAGCCACTCTTGTAGCCGATGTCTTCAAAAGCGCTCTTAAAGATAAGCCTACTACAGCAGCCGAAAGAACTGCTTATGTCGATAGGATAAATTATATAGTTGATGCCATGCTGGGAGGCAAACGCGAGGTTAATCGAGATATTATTAAATCCATGTCGCCGACAGAACAAAAAGTTTTCGCTATGAAATTCCGAACTAGGGCTGACACATTAGGGCGCCTTAATGACCCAAGCGTAAAAGCAACTCTTAATGCTTGGCGTAATCAGGGATATGTCTAAATAATATGGAAAAACTCAGTCGCCGAAGTCAATTGCCTCAGATCGAATTACTGAAATTGATTAGTAAATTACCACCGGCCATACAAGACGCCTATCTTTCTGTGGAGATGATTGATGTTCTTGAAAATATTACCAATCGCTATAAATTCAATGAAGAAGAAGCGCAGGAATTATCAGGCATTGTTTATGACATTTTATTGGGATTTTTACCTTTTGATAATATAAATAATGAATTGAATCGCCGCTTGAATCTTGACGGCGACAAGCTCAATTTCGTAAGAGGAGAATTAGATGCTTTTATTTTGAATCGCCTTCATAATGATTTAAACAAACATTATGGTATTAAACCAGATAAAGATGCCTCTCTTAAAGACTCTGGCCAAATATCATCTCCTGATCCTGACACTTATTCTGCCCAAAAAACTCCAGATCCATATCGTGAACCCATAGGATAATCATGCAATATTCTGTCCCTCAATTTATAGAAAGAGAAGCTAAGATCGTCGGATCTTTGCATTTTAAACAAATCCTCTTTTTAGCTGGAGCAGCTGGAATCGCTTTTCTGCTTTGGTCAATTTTACCGAGAGCCATAGCTTGGTTGATTGTACCAATCATTGTTGTAGCCGGATTAGCTTTAGCATTCTTGAAACCTGGTGGCCGAGCCTTAGCCGATGTACTAACCTATGCTTTTGGTTATCTTTTTTCTTCTCGGCGCTATTTATGGCATAAAGAAGAGATAAAGGCTGATTTCCCCATTATTCTGGATAGTCCGAAATTAGGGAAAATGTCAATTTCTCAGGAAAATAATGATTTGCTTACGTTGGCCCCACGAGGACGTTTAGAAAAATTAAAAAGCTCTATCGAGACTAAAAAATGAACGGCCAAGCATACAGTCAACAATTCTTGCCTTTCAGTGAGATAAAAGAAGGCGTTGTAATTTTGCGTAGCGGAGGATTAAGAGGAATATTAATGGTTTCCTCCATTAATTTTGCATTAAAATCATCCGACGAACAACAAGCTATTATCTACCAATTTCAGAATTTCTTAAACTCACTTGACTTCACTACTCAAATCCTCGTTCAATCACGTCGAGTTAACATGACCGGTTATCTAGAACGACTAAAAAAATTAGAGGAGCAGCAAACAAATGAATTAATGAAGGCTCAAACCAGTGATTATCGTCAATTTATTACAGATATTCTGAATAAAGGAGTCATCATGGGGAAATCATTTTATATTATTGTTCCATACACTCTTGCTGAAGTTCAAGGAACTGTTTCTGCTGCCCGAGAAATGCTTCGTAAGAAAGACCAAGTAAAACAGGTAATGTCTGCTGAAGCATTTCAACGAGCTCGAATGCAATTGATCCAACGCATGGAATTCGTTGCCATTGGTCTCAGGCGTTGTGAATTAGAAGCCGTTCCTTTGACATCGCCTGAAATTATAGAATTATTTTGGTCTCTCCATCATCCCGCTTCTGCTGAACACGGCTATTATCCATCCATTATGCCTGAAATTATTGAATAAAATGTTTGGTAAATTAAAAGAAACATTTCAATCGAAAGAACAAACATCGACTGCTCCGGCAAGAGCGGTGACTCTTCATGATTTAATTGCGCCACCTTCTGTCCAAATCAACCAGAATAGCGTTGATCTAAGAGGTCGCCTGATTAGAACTTTATTTGTTTTTTCTTATCCTCGATATCTTTCAGTTGGATGGCTTGCCCCTATTATTAATATGAGCCGACCTATCAGTATTTCATTTTTCTTCCATCCGATTGAAACTACTCCTATACTAAAGAAATTAAGAAAAAAAACTACGGAAATACAAGCAGAATTAATGGAACGAGAGGAAAAAGGATTAGTGCGTGATCCCGAACTTGAAACTGCTTTTCAAGATATTGAGGAGTTGCGCAACAAATTGCGAACTGCTCAAGAAAAAATGTTTCAAATCGGCATTTACTTCGCTATTTCCGGAGATGAAGAAAAGGAATTGCGTGATGCTGAAATAGAAATTAGATCTATTCTTGAGTCGCGACTAGTTTACATTAAACCGGCATCCTTTCAGCAGAAAGAAGGATTTTATACCTGCGCTCCATACGGACTGGATCAGTTGATGGTCCACACCCCCATGAATACGTCTCCTCTGTCTAGTGTTTTCCCATTTATTTCTTTTGATTTAAGCTCCAACGAAGGGATTCTCTATGGAATTAATAAACATAACAATTCTTTGGTTCTTTTTGACAGATTTTCCCTCGAAAATGCCAATATGGTTATTTTCGGAAAATCTGGTGGGGGGAAAAGCTATGCGACTAAGCTAGAGATTTTAAGATTAATGATGGAAGGAGTCGATGTTTTAATTATCGATCCTGAAAATGAATATGAGTTCTTAAGTGATGCTGCCGATGGTTCCTATATCAATATTTCTTTAAGCTCACCTCATCATCTCAATCCATTTGATTTGCCTAAAGTCGGTCTTGATGAAAATCCAGCCGATGTTCTTAGAAGAAATACTGTTGAATTGGTCGGATTATTCCGTATTATGCTTGGCGGGCTAACACCAGAAGAAGATTCTATTATCGATCAGGCGATTATTGAAACATATGCTTCTAAAGATATTTCCGCCGATGCCAATTTTGCCAAACTTGAGCCTCCTTTAATGAGTGATTTTCAAGCTGTTCTCGAAAGCATGGAAGGAGCCGAATCATTAGGTCAAAGAACTCGTAAATTTACTCTAGGAAGTTACGCTAATTTCTTTAACAATCATACTAATATAGAGATTGATCGCCATTTGGTGGTTTTTGGTATTCGAGATATGGAAGATGAATTGCGCCCGATGGCCATGTATATTATCTTGCACTATATTTGGAATGAAATTCGCGGTGAGATGAAAAAGAGAATTGTTGTTATCGATGAGGCTTGGGTCATCATGCAATCCCCGGACGGAGCATCTTTCCTGTTTGGAATGGCTAAAAGAGCTAGAAAATATTGGTTGGGGCTAACTACTATCACTCAGGATGTCAACGATTTCCTTAGCTCGCCATACGGTGTCCCTATCTTAAATAACTCTTCCCTGCAATTATTGATGAAACAATCAAGTACATCCGTTGATGTTATTGCCAACACTTTCGGATTAACAATGGGAGAAAAACATTTGATCTTATCAAGCAGTGTCGGAGAAGGATTGTTTTTTGCCGGTAATAAACGAGTTGCTATTCAAGTCGTTGCTTCTTATACCGAAGATCAAATTATTACCAGCAATCCCGAAGAAGTTATTAAAATCAAAGAGGCGCGGCGTGCCTTAAAGAGAGATGAATTCATACGCGGGAACCTTTGAAGAATTTGACGATTCTGGAGATGAAACACGTCGAGGCATCATTTCGGCGGATACTTTGGTTGCTTATTTAGTCGCTTTTATACTCGATATGGGAGGTTTGCTATGCTTTCTCCTAAGTTTAACTGTCGTCTTATTCCCTCTTGGGGTTGCCATTCAGTTTATGCTTAATCTTTTTGGCAAGATTTTCTTTACCATTTGGATAGTATTTTTTAGAGGAGATATCTCTTCGGGAGTAAAAATGGCTGCCAGAAAGAGTGCTCCCTTAAATTCTTCTAAATCCAAAACTGTTGATTCTCCAGATTCTAGCTCGACAACCTCCTCTTTCGACAAACAGGCAGCAGAAAACCTCGGTCAGGCACTCGGAGGCAGTGGATCAAATAAAGTTGTTTCTATCTTTAAGAAATGGATTTTAAGAGTTCTTATCCCCTGGTTAATAGAAAGTGTTCCTATCCTAGGAAAAATTGCTTTGAGTTGGATAGTAAGTGTTTATCTTGAAACTAAAAATGATTAAAATAATTGTATTATTTCTATTACTCTTTCTAGCATCCCCTTCTCTGGCTGCCGAAGAAGCGACTACTGAAAGACTAGAAGCTTTTTCTAGGATGATCTCTACCGTGCTTAATTTCGTCATCAGCGGTGCGGGCATTATTGCTTTTATCGCTTTATTATGGGGAGGATTGGGATATTTAACAGCCGCTGGTTCTCCTATGGCTATGGCACAGGCCAAAAAGAGAGTTATAGGTGGATTGCTCGGAGTTTCTCTGATATTAACTTCTTATGTTATTGTTCGCCAAATAAATCCTGACATTCTGAACGAAATATTCAGATTGCCTGAGATTTCGTTTAAGGACGGTGAAGTTCATACTCCTCCCGGGCCGGAAGTAACAGTTTTCGAATATCAAGAAATGCCTTTTGGAACCATTCTAGAAACCAGAATATTGGCTAAAAATATAAGTTGTTTTGATAATAATAGCAATTTAGTTGATTGTCATTCCGGCCAACCCGTGACAAGCGAAGAGAAATCAAGAATTATAGATGTTATGTCTCGAGATTTTCCGGAGGCATGGCCTAATCCTGAACCGAAAGACGCTGAAATTGCTTATCTCTGTTATGCTTTTGATAAAGATGGGGAATTCTTAGATGGAGACCCCAGTCAGCCTGGAATTCAGCCAATTCCCACTAATGATCGGCTTGATTGCATTGAGAGAGTTGTCCGAGCGCTTGATGCTAAAAGCCTTTTCTTAAAGGAAAAAGTCGAAGAACTCGCTCAATTGACTAGTCAATGTAATTGTGGAGCTTGTAATTCATGTGGAGGATGCCCTTGTATACCGTTCGGCTCTTGTCGTTGCGGGGCTCCTTGCGGTGGTGATCCATGCCCAGCTCGAGCACGAATTGATCAAATACGCATTAAAACATTCAAAGAAGGTGGAGCCGGTTTATGGATGCATCAAATATTAGAAGGAAGAAATTTGCTTAAAGAAAGTGAATTAGTGAAAGTTTCTGTTGATTCGTATGAAAAAATGACTGTCGTCAATCAAATTAGATACTTAGCCAGTCATTTTCTGCCTCCTCATATTGCTAGCCTAGAAATTGACTTAAGCTATCTTCAAAAAGTTGAGGAAATGTACAAGATGCAATGCGAACATGGAACTTACATTACTCATGCTACTTTTATTCAATTGCTAAAAGAAGCCGAATCAGATCCATTCACAAGTCTAGAAAGAAATAAATTCTGCCTGAATGGTAATCAGCCAGCATGGGGTGAAGATTGTATAGTTGAAGAAAGAATTGATATCGATCGTTGGTGTTTAGAATTTCGTTGCACTGATTGCGAGCAATCAAATTGCGGCATTTGCAATTTGGATGATTTAGAAAAAGGAATTGCTATTTCTTTTCCTTGGGGAGATGAAGAATTGGTGTCCTACAAGTGCTCTGAATATCGTATCAACCAGGAGGATGGGATTCAAGGACGTGAAGTTGATGATGAACTCGGAATCATGTGTCGCATTCAGACAGATAGTGATAAGTGTAATCAGTTGAGCCAAAATCCTATTACGTTTTACTGCTCCAAGGATTTTATAGGAGCCCCTGTTTTGACTCAAGATCAAAAAGGAATTTCCGAACCAACTATCGATCAATATGTAGTCTCGGGATATCCTAGAAGCAATATCGCGATTGGGCAATTAGTAGATGATGCTGAAGTCTATGTTCAAGAATTAATGAGCGAAATGAAAATCCTTGTAGATACCTCAGCTCCAGAAGTTGTGTGTCCATCATACGATAAGAATGATCCAAATAATCAGTGTCGGCTTTATCATTTGCCACCACGATGTGTTTGTTATGCATTAGTTACTAGCGACCGCGCCGGTTGTGGACCGGGTTGTGGCACAACTCATGGTTGTTTGTGCAATAATTGCGGGGGTTGCCCCGGCTGTGCCTGCACTCCTTGTCTGGTTGGTGGCGAATACCATCCTTGCCCGCTCAGTGTGATTTTTAAAAGAAGAGATGAGACGAAATATTGGTATGAGACAGATATCGATTCTGTTAAAAAGAGAGTCGAGCAAGTTAAAAACCTTATTTTAGCCATGAATCTTATGGAACATCAACCAAGCCGGGCTGAAATGTTGAATCAATTGCAAGATTCTCAAGAAAAATTAGCACGATGTATTTCTAGTTTCGGGAATGATCCTGAGCTTGCTACTGCCGCAACTATGCCTTTCAGTTGCTATTGGTTGCTTTATCTGCAAGACTTGGGAGTAGATAGCGGAGGAATGAAATTCAATCCACTTATTGAAACTTGTTATCCATACAATAGTCAATCTCCTTATGGTGATAATTCTTTGACCGAAAGCCAGCGCGCTGCTTGTTATCGAGACAGGGAAAGCGCTGAATGCCAAGCAGCTATTGCCGATCTTATGTTTGACTATTTCTGTGGTGAACAAAAGTTTTAAATTATTTAAAAATCATGTCTATTAAAAGAATAATTATCTTCATCGCCTTGCTTGCATTAATCCCTTTTACTATTTTTGCGGCACGACAATTCGAGACAACTTATCCTAGTATTCCTGGCGTTGAAACTCCTAGCGAAGGATTCGCTTTGCCTCAATATTTAGAATATATTTATTATTTCGCCGTTGGCATTACCGGTATTATCGCCCTTGCGGCATTTGTCAGTGGAGGATTTGTTTACCTCACTTCTGCCGGCTCTCCTGGACGAATGCGGCAAGGTCGCGCTCGCATCATAGCGGGATTATCCGGTGTTGCTATAATTCTTGGTGCCCATTTAGCTTTAAATACCATTGATCCTCAGTTTTTTAAAGATCCAACTGACCCCGGATTACCAAGCCAAGGATATTGCCTGCGTGGCAGAGAGGTATCATGGAAAGAGGGAGAGACTTGCCCAGAAGGATGGGAAAAACTTGAAGAAGAAAATTGCCAGGAGGCCCTAGGCGAATCAACGACCGGCGCGCAACAAATTCAGTGTTGCCAAATTGAGCCTCGCACCTATTGTTTCGATCAGAATGCTAGTGAGATACTTCCTGTCGGTTTTATAGCCGAGGAGGTCAGTTTCAGGGAAAAATTCCCGGGTATGGCTGCGGCTTTTGTCTTCCCGGAAGAAGGTTATAAAGGTGATTATATTATTATTCTTAACACTAATCCTTTTGAAGACGAAACTGATGAACATTGGCAATCACTGACTGAAACTGCATTACTTGGGGGATCTTCTAGCTCTGGAGAAACGATCGAATACCCTCAATCTATCTATATTTGGAGATATCAATCCGGTTTTTACCTTTTCCCGGCTCCAGGGGAAGATTATCGTTGCGGAGATTATGACTTCAGCGATAATCTCAGAAATCTCCCCTTGCTGATAAAATCTCCATATCCAGATTTAGGTAGTTACAATGGTCGTACCGAATGTATTGTTCTTTATTCTCTAGAAGAAGACCAGGGATTCTTTGCCGGAGACGAGATTCCTTGGGCTGGAGTTTTTTTCACTCAAAATAATTACCAAGGAGGTTGCGCTTTAATCTTCGGAGAACAGCCTACTTCCGGTACTTTCGAACTCACGCCAGGTTTTAATCCAAGTTATGGTGGAAGAATAGGTGGAGGAGTAGGAACTGATCCAGATAATTCAATTCATAGTGCCCATGTTTTTAAGCGCAATCTCGATAATGATACCCTTGAAGGTAAGGTAACTTTCTATTCTGGTATTGATTATGGCGAAGGTAGCCCCGGGCATGTACTCCCTTCACGAGTTATTACTGCCAGCGATATCGGAGAGCAGAATTCTGTTAATAATATTTGGGACAAGAATTTGGATTATCCTGATGGAAAGAATGAATGGGACCAAGAACATATTCTTTCTATCAAAATTGATGGAAAATTCTTAGTCGTTTTGAATTCTGAAGAAGATTTTACCGGCGATTGCACAATTATTACTCAAAACACTCCTACTCTCTTCGGATCTTTCGTTTTGAGAAATTATCGGCATGGTGCCCGCATTAAAGCCATCGCTATTATTCCCTATCTCTAAGCCGGATAGATAACGATATGGCGACTTTCCCCATGTCCAGCGCTTTGGCTATAAACATTGCTTCTTTCGGCTAAAGCCGTGTGGATGATTCTTCTCTCCCAAGCCCACATCGGTTTGAGTGTTTGAGGACTCTTTGTTAAAGCCACTTGGTCTGCCGCTGTCCGAGCTAAATCTTCTAAATATTTTGCTTTTTTCTCCTTATAATTATTGATGTCTAGATCAATAAAGATATAGCGTCCTAATTGTTTGGCTAAAATCTTTTTAAGCAAGCTTTGAGTTTCGACTAAAGTTTCACCTCTTTCTCCTATAAAAAATGGAGCTTCTTCAGCCCAGAGAGATATCTTAATAGTATCGGTTTCTATTTCATTTACTTTAATCTGAGAATCGATACTAAGAAATTCAAAAAATTGCTTAACTGTCTTTTTTATTTTTTCTGTTTCAGAGGGTCGGAACATGTTCTTTTTCTCTTAAGATAATATTGTTGACCGATTGTAAAAAGAATATTTATTAGCCAGTATACTCCAAGAACAGCACTAAATCTAGTTAGAATGAAAAATGTAAAAGCCGGGAAAAAGTAAATCATGTTCTTTTGCCATGAGCTTTTTTTAGCTGGAGTTGGCATTGTTTTCTGTTGCCAATACTGAGCCAATCCCGCTAAGATGGCTAAGATTATACTTGGTTGGGTCAAATTCGGATTTCCGAGAAAAGTCATTTCGGTTAAATCTATAATCGGCGTGAAAGAATAAAGATTGCTGCTTAAACCAAGAATACTTAAATCTTGGAATATTCTAAATAGAACAATTATGATCGGAAGTTGTATCAGCGGATACATTAAACTTGACCATGGATTCACATGATGCTCTTTATAAAGAGCCATAATTTCTTTAGATTGTTTAGCTGGATCATCTTTATACTTTTCTCTTACTTCTTTCATCTTAGGATCAATCTTATTCATGGCTTCCTGGACGATTACCGCTTTCATGGAAATTGGATGAAGGGCGAGTTTTAAGATAAGGGTTAAGACAATTACCGCCCAAATTAGATCATGACCCGGTAAGTAATAATAAAGTAGGATCAATAAATTCAGGATTGGTTGATATAGAATAATATGGAAGATATTTCCTAGTGACATAATTAAAGATTAATTTTTGACCAAATTGATTGCCATTCTTTCTGTAGTTCTATATAGCTAGCTTTTTGAATTGCTGACTTGCAAGCAATGACAATATCGATTCCTTTTTTTACTTGTATAGCTTCTTGACGAACTATTTGACGCAACTGTCTTTTTATTTTATTCCGGCCAGTAGCTTTTTTGATTATTTTCTTGCTGATCACTATTCCAATTCTGACGCGCCCTAATTCATTCGTTTTTATCTTAGCAAGAAAGAAATGCCCACTGACCGCCCATTTTGACCGGTAGGCATCATCAAAATCAGATTTCTTGGTTAGGCGATGAAAACGTGGCAACATTATATTATTTCACAATGCTTAAGATTATCAGCGAAATAGGGGTTGGTCAATCAACTGTTCTTACCCAAGATATTAACATATTATCCCCCTTGCCTAGAAAGCCCTTAATACAAGAGTATTTTGACTCATTCTATTGCATGGCTAATTGTGTTAAAGTGTCATTATTATGACAAAAGATGAATTATGGAAAGCTGCCCTAGCGCAATTGCAGTTTAGTGTTTCTCGCGCAAATTTTGCAGCTTGGTTTAAAGAGGCAGAGATTGCAGAATGGGAAGGAGACACTGTTTCTATCGGAACCTCTAATTCATTCTCTAAAGAATGGCTTGAGAAAAAATATCATGAAGACATTTTAAAGGCTCTTCGAGAAATCGACCCTAATATTCGTAAGATAAAATATATTATTTCTAAAAAACAGTCTGTTGAAAAAGTTCCAGTCAAAGTCAATCACACAAAACAGATTCCTTTTGAAGAACTCCAGCTTAATCCTAAAACTGGTTTAAATACTAGGT
This sequence comes from uncultured Candidatus Saccharibacteria bacterium, assembly GCA_964572275.1. Lineage (GTDB taxonomy): Bacteria > Patescibacteriota > Minisyncoccia > Minisyncoccales > UBA1441 > CAYZEC01. Next base: position 34,914 of record CAZNED010000003.1, on the reverse strand, counting down.
ATACTTTTCGCGATTTTGTTGTCGCTTCTTTTAACGAAATGGCTTATGCAGCCGCTGAAGCTGTCACTCGCGACCCTGGACGAGCATATAATCCTCTTTTCATCTATGGTGGAGTTGGATTGGGTAAAACTCATCTTTTGCAGGCTATCGGAAACAAACTGGACGAAGAAGATGAAATGAAGATTAAATATATTTCAGCTGATAAACTAATTTCTCAGATTGTCAGCAGCATTCAATCAAGGAATATCGAAGCTCTTAAAAAAGAATTTCAGCAACTCGACGTATTGATAGTTGATGATATTCAATTTGTTGCCGGTAAAGACAAAACTCAAGAAGAATTCTTCCATATTTTTAACGCTCTTTATGAAAGAAATAGTCAAATTATTCTTTCTTCTGATCGATTGCCCGCAGCCATTCCTACTCTTGAAAAGAGACTTCGATCTCGCTTTGAAGGAGGAATGGTTACCGACGTAGGAAGACCGGATTATGAAAGTCGCCGAGCTATTTTAGAGAACAAATCAAAAGAATGGAAAACTGATATTCCTCCAGAAATATTAGATTATGTGGCCACTAACGTACAAAATAATATTCGCGAGCTAGAAGGAGCATTAAAACGTCTCATGGCTTATCAAGATCTCAAGAAAACTAAACTTGATATTGATTCCGCTAAAAAATGCTTAAAGGATTTTACTAGAACTCAAGTTCGATCAACAAATCCTCAAAAAATAATATCCTCTGTGGCTGCCTATTATGATCTGGAGATAAAAGAATTACTTTCTCCAACTCGGAAAAAAGATATTGCTTATCCTCGACAAATAGCTATGTATTTATTGCGTAAAGATCTAAAAAAATCTTACTTGAGTATCGGTGATTTGTTTGGAGGACGAGATCATACCACGGTGATATATGCTTGCACTAAGATAGATCAAGAAGCGGTAAAAGATGGTCATTTATCTGAAGAAATAGGGATGATTCGACAAAGAATTTATGGGGAGTAATCCTGAATAATCAGTGTGTAAATATGGTAGAATTAGTTGAGAATTTATAGAGATTAGAAAAAAATTTCAAAATTCCATTTTATTTTCCACAAGTTTTCCTTTTTATCCCCAAATTATTATTTTTACAAAACATTTACCAATCTAGCTTTCATCATCTTTTCCACAAAATCATCATCTCTAATAACAACAAATTTATATAATTAATATATTATTATAGTTATGAAAATCGAAGTCCTTCGTGAAAAACTTAATCAAGCTATCTCAATAGTTAGTAGAGTTGCCATTAAGAGTCCTAACTTGCCTATTCTGGAAGGAATAATGATCAAGGCTGATGATAATTCGGTCCATTTTTCCGCTACAGATTTAGAAATCGGAGTCGAAGTCACAGCGCTAGCTAAAGTTGCAAAAGACGGGCAAGCTGTAGTCCCTGGGCGTATTATATCCGCACTTGGTAGGTTAATGAGCGATGAAAAGCTTTATATTGAATTGATAAAAAATACTTTAAACGTCAAGGATGCCGAGAATGAAACATCTTTGCAGATTATGGAATCTGAAGATTTTCCAATTATTCCTAAACCAGAATCGTCACTAACAGTAGAGATAAGCGGTTCTGCATTAAATGAAGGATTAAGGCAAGTCATAGGATGCGTAGCGCCATCGCGCACCCGCCCGGAAATATCGGGAGTTTATATGCATTTTAAAGACGATCAACTTATTTTAGCTGCTACTGATAGCTATCGATTGGCTCAAAAAACGATTTCTTTATCTCAGAAATTGAAGAAAGATTATGAGATCATTTTACCGGCAAAAGCGGTTAATAATATTATTGGAATACTCGGAGAATCTAATTCATCAGTTAAAATTACGGGAGATGATAATCAGATAGAATTCTTAACAGTTCTTGGCGAAGCTCCTTCTAATTTGGAAATAAGAATGGTTTCGCGCTTAATAGAAGGAACTTACCCTAAATATCAAGAAGTAATTCCCGATAAATCACCGATTACAATCAAAATTGATCGACAAGAATTCTTGAGTAAAATTAAAGCTGCTAGTCTACTTTCTGACCAAACCTATGAAGTAAGACTAACCGTTTCCTCAGAAGAGAATAATCTCAAAATAAAAGCCCAGAGTTCTCGCGTAGGAGAATTCAAATCATCGATATCTGCGGAGATAACAGGTGGAGATATGGAAATAGCTTTTAATGGTCGCTTCTTATCAGATGCTTTAACGAACATTAATGGAGCAAGCGCTTATCTATGTTTAACCGATGCAGATAAAGCGGCACTTATCAAGCAAGATGGGCAAGAAGATTATTTGCATGTTTTAATGCCCATTCGTTCTAATTAAAGTCCATAAATCTGATCAAGCGCTTCGGTCATAAATGTCTTCCAAATTACACCTGCCGTACTGACTGAAGGGCGCTGAATCATTCCCTCTTGATTATTGTTCCCTAACCAAACTCCGACAATAAGATCTCGGTTATAACCAATAGCCCAGAAATCTTTGTAATCTTGATTAGTTCCTGTTTTAGCGGCAACATCAGGATATTTTGAGATGTAAAGGTTTGAGTTTAATCCGAACATCGGAGAACGTGCTTCATTATCTGAAAGAATACTATTGATATCTTGCGCTACAGAGCGATCAATTACCCTTAGACCGACAGAGTTTTTATTTTCAAAAATAACTCGTCCTTGAGAATCTTCAACTCGACTGATCATATAGGGAGTGATCTTAAGACCCTCTGTGGCGAATATTCCGTAAGCAGCAGTTAACTCTAACAATTTGACACCGCCACCGCCTAATACTAAGGAAGGAACGGCTGGGAGAGAACTGCTAACCCCAGCCTCCTTCAGTAATTTAATACTATCTTCTATCCCAGCCAAATACATGAATACTTTAACGGCCGGAATATTTAAAGATTGAGCTAAGGCACTACGCAAAGTAACAGATCCGCGGAATAATCCATCGTAATTACGAGGAATGTAATAAGAATCCCCCCATAAACCAAAATTAGTTGGCTCATCTTCAATAATATCTTCTGGGGTGGCTCCTTTCTGAAAGGCAACGGCGTAGATAAATGGTTTTAAAGCGGATCCGGGATGTCTTTCTCCAGAGGTGGCAACATTGAATTGAGGCTGGAAAAGACATCCTTGTTCACATCCTTCAGGATAAGATGTCCCAAAATAATCCTTGGATCCGACCATGGCCAAAATAGCTCCATTATTAGGATCAATTGCTACTAAAGAACCATTATAAACTCTAAAAATCTCAAATTCTTCTACTTTTTCTTGAATTATTTCTTCGGCTCTCTGTTGCATCTGCCAATCAAGCGTTGTATAAATCTTCAATCCGTCACGCTCTAATCTTGAGCGTCCATACACGCTTTCTAATTCTTCCAGCACTTTGAGAGTAAAATGAGGGGCTTTAAGAGAGTGTATTATTTCGGCAAAATTGATGTCTTCCACTAACGCGTTATCAAGAGATTCTTTGTTTATGAAATCCAATTGATACATACGTTGTAAAGCGTATTGTTGTCTAGCAACAAGAGCTTCCTGATCACCTCCATATGGAGAAAAGCCGCTGGGAGATTGGATAAGTGCAGCTAGGGTGGCGGCTTCTCCAATTGATAACTGCTCAGCCGTTTTATTAAAAAATCCTTGGCTGGCCGATTCTGCTCCGTAAAAATTTGATCCAAATGGAACTTGGTTTAAATACCACTCTAATATCTCGTCCTTGGAATATTGTCTTTCTAACTCAAGAGTTAAAAGAATTTCTCTAATTTTTCTCTCAGCTGTTTTTTGAGTACTTAAAAAGTGAGAGCGGATTAACTGTTGGGAGATAGTCGAAGCGCCAGCGGCAGGACGACCTAGCTTCAAATCGGTTAGAATAGAGCGCACAATTCCTTGGATATCTACTCCGTGGTGTTGATAGAACTTGGCATCTTCCAAGGCAATGACAGCATATTGTAAATAAGAAGATATTTTACTGAGAGGAACGATTAAACGATTTTCTTCCCCAAAAATATTATAAAGAAGTATCTCCCCGTGCCGATCGTAAATTCTTGTTGGTTGAGCCGCAGTATCATTCGTGAACTTATCAGGGCGAGGAAAATCATGAGTGTAATAGAGAAAAAGCGCCAATATTAAAATAACGCCTATTAATATGATAATAAACAGGGTTTCAAAAAAACTGATTAAGAATATTTTAAAATTCTTTCGAGAAATCATATAATAAGATTATTTTTTTCTCTCGTGCCAATCAATTGGTTGGAGGAATTTATTCTTGATCAAAAAACAAGCGGCCGCACCGATAGCATCGGTAGCGTGATTTGAATGATTATTTTCCTTAAGAGTAAATAATTCTTGAACGGCTAAACGCATCTCTTCTTTATCAGCCTTTCCCCATCCGGTGATGGCTAGCTTGATCTCTAGAGGGCTAAATTCATAGATTGGGACTTTATGTTTTTCAGCAGTCAATAGAACAATGCCTTTCATCTGACTGACAGCCAAGGCGGATCTGCGATTCTGGAAAAAGAAAATACTTTCAATCGCTAAAACATCAGGGTTGTATTGGCGAATCAATTTACGAAGCTCTTTTTCCATCGTCAACAATCGATAAGCATCTTCGCGCTGAGCCTCAGTTTTGATTAATCCACAATCTATTATTTTGGGATGTTGTTTTTGAACAGTGATAAAACCATAACCGGTCTCAGCTGTTCCAGGATCAATGCCCAAGACAATCATAAATTGGCATTAAAATAAACTTCTTGAATATCATCATGCTCGCTCAACGCATCAAGTAGCTTACTCAATTTTTCTCGGCTCTGTTCATCGATAGTGATCTCTTCTTGAGCTATCCAATCAAGAAATTGTTCAGTAACGGTTAATCCTTTTTGTTCAATCATCTTACGGCTTTCATTAATCGTGTCCGGATCAACATACACATTAAGATTATCATCAATCCATTCTAGTTCGACAGCACCAGCTTCAATTGCTTTCAACTCGCTGTTCTCTTTATCTTTTAACCCGTCGGCAATAACTAATCTTCCAGAATGCTTGAAAAGCCAGCGCACTGATCCTGGTTCTGCAAACTTGGCATCATGACGGCTAAGCAACCCTTTTACTTCTTCAAGAGTCCTATTCTTATTATTAGTAATGCCTTCGATAATCAAGGCAGTTTGCCCGGGACCGAAAGCTTCATAACTGACACGATTCCATTCTTCTTGATCGGTACCAGTCCCGGCACCTCTTTCAATGGCACGCTCAACATTCTTATTCGGCATATTGATTGCACGTGCCTTATCGATAGCGCTGCGCAATTCGAAATTGCTTTCAGGATCGGCGCCTCCTTGTCGAGCTGCTAATGAAATTAATCGAGCAGCTTGAGAAAATAGAGCCCCCTTCTTTTTGTCGGTAGCTTCTTTTTTATGTTTTATAGTAGACCAATGGGAATGACCACTCATGATATTTTATAATTATCTTGATAATAAAGCGTAAATAACTTTCCAGCACATAAGCTTACAATAATGGCGGCTAGAATCAACCCAGTCATGGATTGAGGCCTTCTTCTTAATGGCACAGACGGAATAAAATCTAATTCGGCAGAAGAGAGTGAGATTTCCGTTAAATAGAAATCATCAATATTTGATTGAGTCATCTGATAAACACCTTCAGTTTCTTTCCTAATGATTTGTTGATTAAGACTGGGATTTTGCAAATGATTTAATCCTTCTTGAAATTGCTCACGACCCTGTCCCCAAGCGACGGAGCTAACAATAACTCCTTCTGGATCGATCAAAGCGATACTATTATCGCTTGATAACGCTCCGGTACTGCTTAAATCAGCTCCAATTTGTTCGGCAAAACCATTTTTCGAATTTGCCCAAACCAGATAATCACCAGAGGGAATAATTGTATTCTTCGGGAATACTCTTAAAGAATATTCTTGACCGGTCGAACTTTTTTTCCGTAAACGCCATCCATCTGCGTGAGAATCTACTTCCTGTTCATTATATATTTTAACATAATCATTATCAGTTTGATCTCCAGCGATTTGTACTTCAGTGATTATTAGGGCAGAGGCGGAATGACCTATTATTAAAAAGAGCAATATTGTTAATGCTTTAATTCTTTTCATTTAACTTTACCCTAGCTGTCACACGATGGATCTCTTCCAAAGTTGAAATTTTATTCATAATGCGGATAAGTCCATCATGATACATAAGAACCATGCCTTTATCAATGGCTTTTCTCCGTAAAGCCGGAATGCTGGGAGATTGCTGAACAAATTCTTCCATTTCGTCATCAACAAAGAACGCTTCAAATACACCAATTCGTCCTCGATAGCCGGTGAAATTACAATAACGGCAACCTCCCGGATTGGCATAATAGATCTTAGTTTCTTCATTCAATTCTGGAACTTGGATGCGATCAGGCAAACTAGATAATCCCTCTTTTAATTCTTTAAAATCCTCTGGTTTTGGTTCCTGCAATTGTCCGCATTCAGGGCAAATGCGCCTAATCAATCTTTGGGCAATAGCAACATTTAAAGCGGGGGCGATATTATGAGCTTCTTCGCCTAATGCCTCTAATCGAGCAATGGTTCCAGCGGCATCGTTGGTATGAACGGTGCTAAAAACCAGGTGGCCAGTCATAGATGCCTGAAGGGCAATATGAGCTGTTTCGTAATCTCGGATTTCGCCCACTAGAATAACATCGGGATCTTGCCTCACAATAGCCGATAGTCCCTTAGCAAAATCATATCCTTGTTTTTCATCGACTTGAGTCTGAGAAAGGCCTGTAATCTGATATTCTATTGGATCTTCAATAGTTATGATCTTTATTCCGGGTTCATTCAGTTTCTTTAAGAAAGCATAAAGAGTTGTCGTTTTTCCCGATCCTGTTGGACCAGTCAATAAGATCATCCCATTTGGTTTTTTTAACTCTTCAAGAATATCTTGATGCAAATCCGGACGCATACCCAGGGCTTCAATATCAATCAAAGCGATGGGATCAAGAATTCTCATGACAATAGTTTCACCATAGCTTGACGGAAGAGCTGAGGTTCTTATCTCAATCTCTCTTCCTTCATGCTCAAAGTCAATTCCAAAACGTCCATCTTGAGCTTTCTTTGTAATATTCAGTTTAAGTTTTGCTAAAAACTTGATACGAGAAACAATTTTCTGATAAAGATCATAAGGAAGAGCGTCTACTACTTGGAGCACTCCATCAATACGAATGCGCAAAGAAGCTTTATCCACTTCAGGCTCGATATGAACATCAGAAGCTCTCAATGCAATGGCCCCTCCCATGATAATATCGACAAAACGAGAAACGTTTCCCTGGGAATTATGACGAAGCAAGCGTTTTAAATCGCGAATATTTCGTAAACGCGGTAAAATCTCCGAGGCAATATTCGGATCAATTTTTACATTACGCTCGAAAAATTGTGTTTCCATTAGAGGGATAAAAGATAATTAGTCAATTGATTCTTTATCAATGATAAATCTGATTTCGAAATATTAAAGACGCCACGTCCTTCCTGATAATGGCCCGGATAAGATACGGCAAATTGTTCAAGCCTTCCTTTGTCTTCTAGGTAGATAATTCCCTGCGTTAACTCCTCTTCCGGATGCCAAAGCACAATCAAATTATTTAGCTCAAGTAGTCTCGATCTCAATTCATCTATAACAAAAACAAGATCATGCGCTTCAAGATGATGATATTTATCTGAATCGATGACCAGGATGGCTATATTTTTCTGAGGATAAAAATCTATCTGCCCTAAGGCACTTTCCAAAAAAGATAATTGATTCACATCCTCCGAGGTACAAGGATTAGGCGTATAAGATAATGCTTCTCGATTAACAAATTGAGCGATTTGACGGCACAATCTATCAGAGAGTTCCTGAGGGGCAGCATATAATTTCAATCCTTTTAATAAATAAGCCCCCACTTGCTGATTGATTAAATCTCGATCAAGAAATTCAATTACTCCAGTCACAATTTCAGTCAGAGAGGATCCTTCTTGCGATAAATTAACCTGTCCGAAATTATTTTTATTATTGCATCCAATGTTAATAATATTAACAGTATCTTTTTTCTTTTGAAAATCAGGATGCTGTATTTCAGATATATCAGAGAATCCTAAACATATGAAGAGGTCCGATTCAGTTTCAAGTGGAGAAAATGAGAGAACGACATCTTCTTCTCGGATAGGAAGATCATGGCTATTGAAATGAAGATAAACTCGCCCATTATTTTTTTCGTACCTCAATTGGGAGATTTTTTCTCCGGAAGGACTATTAATAATAATGGCCGGTTTATTTTGCCAAGTTCTATTTGATTCTACAGCGACAACAGAAGCGGGCAATGAACCTAAAAGTAAGCTTGTTTTTCGATTAAAATTATTTAAACTAAAGAGAAGGGCCAAACTAGACAGCAAAGCTTCGCCCCGAGTATTGAGCGAGGGAATGATCGCTATTTCTCGGCTATTTTCAATCAGTCTTTTGAATTCCGAAAGTTGACGTTCGTCCATTTCTCTTGTCTAGTCAATTTATCTTATTTTAAACCAATCGTCAATCAAATATGGTATTAATTACTAATAGCACTGAAGAAACCAAAATTATCGGGATGAAATTAGCTTCAGCAATATTAAAATCGAAAAAAAGGCAAGAGCGGGCTTTAATTTTAAAACTTGAAGGAGATCTTGGCGGAGGGAAAACTACTTTTATACAGGGTTTTGCGAAAGGGCTAGGAATCCGACAATCTGTCTTAAGCCCAACTTTTATATTAATGAGGCGCTATAGCGTTAATCATGATCGATATCATAATTTTTATCATTTTGATTGTTATCGCCTGGAAACAGAAGCTGATCGGGAAAATCTGCAGGAATTAGGTTTCGAGAAGATTATCAATTCACCAAATAATATTGTGGCCGTTGAATGGAGCAATAGGATTGATATATCTAATTTGCCGGGATTAAATATCAAGTTTTTGTTTGAAAACGAAAATGAGAGAAAAATAATAATAGAGGGATCTTTATTATCGGAATTAAGTCAATTTAATAATGAATGATCACTTAGAGCTTAATTTCGGAAAGCCAACAATAGCTATGATCGATGGTAATGCCATTGTTCACAGGGCTTTCCATGCTCTTCCTCCTTTAATCAATAGCCGGAAAGAACCAATCGGAGCACTCTATGGTTTTTTAAGAGTTATCTTTAAAATTATCAGAGAATATGGCCCGACACATTTATTTGTCGCCTTTGACGCCCCCGGTCCAACATTCCGTCATCAAGTTTTCTCTGATTATAAAGCAACAAGAGTTAAAGCCCCAGAATCACTTTATCAACAAATTCCATATATTAAGAAAGCATTAGAGACATTAGGAATATCAATCTTAGCGAAACAAGGATTTGAGGCTGATGATTTAATTGGTACTTTATCAAAAATAATCGACAAACCTATCAATAAATTGATAATCACCGGAGATACAGATTTGTTACAATTAGCAAACGTTGAAACAAAGATCATTCTTATGCAACAAGGGATAGGGCAATATCAAATATTTGGTCCAGATGAAATTGAGGAAAAATATGGACTGGAACCGAAGCAATTAATAGAATTGAAAGGGCTGAAGGGAGATGCTACGGATAATTTGCCGGGAGTAAAAGGTATCGGCGATAAAACAGGAAAAGAATTGATTCAAAAATTTAAAACATTAGAAGAAGTTTACCAAAACCTGGATAAAATTCCCGATAGATTTAAGAGTAAATTAATAGAGCAGAAAAAGGAAGCCTTCATGAGCCGCCAGCTGGGAACCATTAAGTGTAATATTCCTATTGATAGCTCGTTAGAAAAATATCAATGGAAAGGTTATAATAGAAAAGAGGCAATTGAGTTTTTAGAAAAATATAGTCTTAAAAGTCTAATCAAAAGTTTGCCTTGATTATGAAGAAGTTTTTTCATTTTAAAGAAGTGCCTAATGCTGAATTCCAAGAATTTTTAAAAAGAGAACAGCTTTCTTTTTTTAACTTCTTTATCATATATGGTGGAGCCTTGATGACGTGTTTTTTATTAGGGGGATATCTTGAAACTCTTAGCTTCTCACCTTTTCTCTCTATCGGAAATTTATTACTTATTTGGGCTGCTTGGCTTGTCATAAGCTTTTTATTGTCAAATCGAAAAAAATTCGAAAGATTGGTCCTCTGGACAAATAGTATCTGTTTAATCTCATTGTTTTTTTATTTGGCGACCTTAGCTCCATCGGCTTGGATGGTGATTTTATTGTCATATATAGTTTTTGCTTTATTGCTAATTAATTTCATGCAAAGCAATTTCTTCCCAGCATTAGATTCTCTGGGGTTGGGAGCCATGGGGGCAATAGCCTTAATCTATTTCTATAACAGTCATTCTTATCTCTTTGAGATTGATGGATTGGCTTTGTTAAACTTTCTCTTAATATCTATTTTAATAATTTCAGGCGCTGCTTTTTTTGCCTGGAATGGCGCCAGAGCGAAAAGGTCTCTTCGGAGAATTTATAATCAAAGGCAAGAATTAGAAGAAACAGCTTTGGTTTTGGAGATTCGTATCCGTGCCAAAACTAGAGAATTGCAAGAACAGGCCGGGTTATTGAGAGAAGAAAACAGGCTTAAAACTGATGCCTTAAGACGTCGCATTGATGAATTAGAACGTTTTCGAAGAATGGTTGTCGGGCGAGAGCTTAAGATGGTGGAATTGAAAGAAAAATTAACTCAACTTAAAAAAGATAAGGGCGAATTAACAGATGACAAATCTTTTCATGAAGGATAAAGAATTATCTTCCAAAGCCAATAAAGAAATATTATTAAGGGCGATGGAGAAGCAGATTAAATTGAGACAACTTCTCTTGCCCGGTGTCTTTGTCTTGCTGATTATTCTATTTGTTTTAGGAAGAGAGACAGGATCTCTTTTGTCAATTGCTTTAGGGGCTGGGTTCATTGGAATTTCCTCTCTTTTATTCTTCTTCGGAGCTTTATTCATTCGTCGCACAAGTAATTTGACACTGGAGCAATCCCAGCAGATCTTATCAAGTATTTTTACTCTAGAAGTCTTAACGATTTGGCTAACTTTCTATCTCTTTGCTCCGGTAGCCATGGTGCATGGCATATCTATTCCATACTTAGCTATCATATTCTATATTTGCTATATTGCCCTAGTCGCTCCATTCTTTAGAGATAACAATCTCTACCAAACATTTTTCTGTGCTTTAATCTGGATTGCATTAGCCTTATTAGTTTTCTTGAGTAATAATTGCCAATTCTTGTTTGATTACGGTCCTCCTAATAGTTGCGAAGCTCAACCAATGATGGAGGGATTTTTGTTGATTATCAGTGGAATAGCCATTTTTATGGCTCAATTTATTATCAATCATTTTCACGATCAAATGAGTTGGGCAACGAGAAGATTGCAAGATATCAACAATACTCTTCAATCGAAATTAAAAGAGGAAGGATATCAAGCCATTAAAGCAAGACAAGAGCAAGTTGCTTTTCGAGTTCGATCAGCTCAGCGCATGAGAGAAAAAGATAATCAGATCAGAGAATTAACTGAGAAAATGAAAGATAGCCTGGAGAACGACAGTGATGTCAAGAAGAGACAAGAAGTTTCTCAGATGAAGCAGACGACGGAAGCTTTGCTGAATATTTTAGAAGATACAGAGGAAGCTCGCCAAAAAGCAGAAGAAGAAAGGGAGAAGACATTGACGGTGATTAATAATTTCGTGGATGCCTTGCTGGTAGTTGACGAGCAGGGGTTAATCCAGATGATTAATACACATGCTCAGGAAACTTTCGGTCTTGATTCTAAAATAGAAGGGAAACCACTGATAGAATTAAACAGTAATCCTAAATTGAAACCCGCCTTGCAACATATTTTAGATGGACAGAAGATAAAAATTATTAAAAGAGAGGGATTTGAAGCCAAAGAAGGCATTTATTTTGAGGTATCAACAGTACCATTAGCTCAAAATGAATCCGCCGGATATCTAATAGTTTTTCACGATGTTTCTCGAGAAAAATTAGTCCAAAGGATGAAGACAGAATTTGTCTCAATCGCGGCTCATCAATTAAGAACACCATTATCGGCTATCAAATGGAGTTTAAGGATGATGCTTGACGGAGACGAGGGAGAGCTGAGCCGGGGGCAAAAAGATTTAATGGAGAAAACCTATATCAGTAATCAACGAATGATTAATTTGGTTAATGATCTGCTTAATGTTTCGCGAATCGAAGAAGGACGCTTTCTTTATGAGCCGAAGGAAACCGATCTTAAAGAGATCATTCAGAATGTTATCAATTCTGTCGAAGAATCGGCCCGGCAGAAAGAGATAATAATATCCTTCCAAGGGGGAGAAAAAACTTTTCCACTGATCAGAGCCGACCAAGAAAAGATGACTTTAGCAATTCAGAATATTATTGAAAATGCGATTAAATATTCGCCCAGAAATAGCAAAGTATTTGTTTCTTTGGAAGAAGATGATGGCTTTCTGCTGGCATCGGTCAAAGATCAAGGTATCGGCATCCCTCGTGCCCAGCAAGCTAGAGTTTTCCAAAGATTCTTCAGAGCCGGGAATGCTGTTACTCAAGAAACAGAAGGCACTGGTTTAGGATTATTCATTTCCCGCAATATTATTGAGGCTCATAAGGGCAGGATCTGGTTCGAATCACAAGAAGGCAAAGGAACAACTTTCTTTTTCAGCATCCCCTATTGACGTTTGCAAAGAGATTCAGCCCTTGTTATAATATCCACAGATTGTTTATATGAGCAGAGTGTTAATCATTGAAGATGATCAAGAAATATTAGGACTATTGTCGCGGAAAATTAGTGATGCTGGCTATGAAGTCTTGACTGCTCATGATGGCGAAGAAGGATTGAAATTGTTAAGAGAAGAAAATCTTGATTTGATCCTTTTGGATATTACTCTTCCTAATATTGACGGTATAGAACTTTTAAAAAGGAAACAGGCCGCACCAGAGACAAAAGATATTCCTGTGATTATTATATCTAATTCCGGGGCTGCGTCAGAGATCAGCCAAGCTCGTCATCTGGGGGCTTGCGACTGGATTATCAAAACTAAGTTTAGCTTGCAAGAAACAATGGAAAAAATAAATAAAGTTATCCAAGAGTCAAGCTAATTATTTTTAAAAAAATGTCAAATCTCCCTAAAAAAATATTGATTATAGAAGACGATGTTTTCTTGAATGAACTGATGGCCAAGAAATTGATAGAAGAAGGATTTGATGTTGTGAAAGCGGCTAATGGCGAAGAGGGGTTAGAATTGACTCGGCAAGAAAAACCAGATTTGATTTTACTTGATTTGATTTTACCTGGCGTTGACGGTTTTGAAATTCTGGAGAAAATTAAAGATGATCCGGAGATAGGCCAAATTCCGGTAATCATTCTTTCGAATCTGGGTCAAAGAGAAGACATTGAGAGAGGATTTGATTTAGGGGCAGATGATTATTTAATCAAGGCCCATTTTACGCCTGACGAGATAGTAGAAAGAGTAAGAGCCCCTTTCCGAAAACCGGTTAATGCCTGAATTGCCGGAGGTAGAGACGATGGTCAGAGGCCTCCGCTCTCGGATAAAGAACAAGAGAATAATTGATGTCTGGACGGATGAACGTAAATTATTTTATCATCCGTCTTTTTCGGTTTTAAAGAAAAAAATAAAAGATTCTTCAATCATGGATGTAAGGAGAAGAGGAAAAATAATAGTTTTTCACTTAAAACCGCAAGGATTCTTATTATTTCATCCCAAGATGACAGGCCATTTTCTAATTCTTAGTCCGAAAACATATCAAAAAGAATACATAGAGGATAAATCGATTCATGCTTTTTTTGAATTAAATAATAATCAATATTTGGCCTGGTCGGACCAACGTAAATTTTCTAGAATTGAATATTGGCCGACTGAAACGATAGAAGATATCAAATGGTTAGCTAATTTGGGAGATGAACCTCTTGTTGCAGATTTCACCTTTGAAAGATTTAATGAATTAATTGACCAAAATTCAGCACGTATCAAGAGTTGGTTGATGGATCAAAAACATATCGTTGGCATAGGCAATATTTATGCCAATGAGATTCTTTGGGCCACAAAGATAAATCCTTATCGTCAGGCCAAGTCTCTGTCTTTATCTGAGCGCAAAAAGATATTTTCTGGTATTAAAAAAATATTAAAACAGGCCATAATAGAGGGTGGTACGAGTATTGCCGAATTTAGAAATGTAAATGATCAAGAAGGAAAATATTCTTCTTATCTGAAGATTTATCGGAAGAACGGCAAGTGTCCTCGATGTCATCAATCTTTGAAAAGAGAAATTATAGGTAATCGCTCGACTTATTATTGTCCTTATTGTCAAAAATGATAATTCTGCTCTACGGTCCGAATAAATATTTATTGAATAAAAAACTTCAAGAAATTGTTGATCATTATCAACAAAAACATCAAGGCTTGAATTTGCATAAAATCGATGCGGAGCAATCTGATTTTGAGAGTTTTTGGCGTGGATTCAGGCAAAAATCGATGTTTGTAAAAAATAGATTGACTATTATCGAGAATATTTTCCAAGATTCCGATTTTAAGAAGAATTTTCGGAAAAATCTGCAAACAATAGCAGATGACGATGAGATTATTGTGGCTCTAGCGGCAACAGAAATTAAGAAAACGGATCAAACCTTGATTGAAAAGATTAAAAAAATAGGAAAAGCGCAAGAATTTCCAAAACCAAGTAAGTTAGACGCAAATCGCTGGTTAGCAGAATTAAACCAGAGTCATAATTTACAATTATCTTCAGAATCAATTAGAATGCTGATTGATTATATGCAAGATGATTGGATGAAAGGACAAGAAACAGCTATGAGACTCTCTAGCTCAAGCAATCAAGAAGAAACGATTCAAAATATAATTCGATTGAGTGAAGAAATCCAAACAGTCGATATCTTTCATCTTTCTTCAGCTATCAGCCAGGGCATGAAAGATAAAGCCCTATTGTTAGCTCACCGTTATCTTGCACAAGGAGGACGTCCCGAGGGATTGCTACCTTTGATAATCTACCAATTTCGTCAATTGATAATAGTACGCGATCTGATAGAGAAGGGATTTGAATACAATCAGATTAAACAGAAATCAGGATTACCTGCTTTTGTTTTCAATAAAGTTTATCGTCAAAGTGAAAATTTAAGCATGGACCGTTTAAGAGATATATATCGAAGAATATTCATATTGGATTACCAGCTAAAAACCGGCCAGATAGATCCTCAGACCGGCTTAGATTTGTTTATTGCGAAAATATAAGTTATTTTATGAAGAGATGACGGACGACGGATTTTCGGCGCGATGCGGTTTGATCTTTAATAACATTGGTTTTGGCCGCCTTATCAACTGCTTTATCATAGCTTGGTAGCAGACCCATAGCTTCTTCCTTCTTGTTTTGGCCGATAAGCTTTTGAATGCGCTTGAACAATTCAGAGATTTTTCTTTTCTTACTCAAATTTTCCTGATGTCGACGCTGATCCTGTTTCAAAGATTTTTTTGCAGATTTTATATTAGGCATAAATCTAAAATTATAATGGACCAATTTTAACACAAAGAGGATAAAATGAAAATATTAAGGTTCATAAAAAATATAGTTCGTCGGATTACTCCAAAATTTTTAATCGGCATTTACCATTTTTCATTGGCTTTATCTGGTGCTTGTTTTTATCGTTTTCCCTCTCGTCGGTTAAAAGTCATCGGAGTTACGGGAACGAGCGGGAAATCAACAGTAGTTGAATTGATTGCGCATATCTTTCGTACAACAGGACATAAAACAGCTTCTTCATCATCAATTCAATTCCGCCTTAACGATGATATCGAATTCAATAATTTGAAAATGACCATGCCTGGACGCTGGGCTATGCAGCGTTTTCTGGCGCAAGCAGTCAAAGCTAAATGCCAATATGCCGTATTAGAGGTAACATCCGAAGGTATTAGTCAGCATCGTCATCGCTTTATTGACTTCGATGCTTTGGTTTTCACCAATCTTTCTCCAGAACATATTGAAAGACACGGTAGTTTTGAAAAATATTTGCAGGCTAAAAGCAAACTTTTTTCAGGACTATCTAAGAGCATTAAAAAAGATAAGGTTATAATTGCAAATATAGATGACAAATATGCCGATCATTTCTTAAGTTTTATTGCAGATAGGAAAATTGGTTTCGGCCAAAAGAATAGGGATAAAACGAAAGAAGGGATTTATCTCGACAAGATAACATTATCTCCGTTTGGATCAAAATTTACTTTTGATAATCATGAAGTTTCTTGGCCGTTATTGGGAGAATTTAATGTTCTTAACGGTTTAGCTGCTGTAGCGGCAACATGGTCTCAGGGCATTTCGCGCGAGAAATCCAGTCAAGCACTAAAATCAGTTAAGATTATGCCAGGACGCATGGAAATAGTTATGGATAGCCCCTTTTCGGTAATAGTTGATTACGCACATACTCCCAAGGCCTTAAAGTTCGTTTATGAAACCGTAAAGATCGGGTTAAAAGGGAGAATGATTTTGATTCTAGGAGCTTGCGGAGGCGGTCGTGATCATTGGAAGAGGCCGGTTTTTGGGAAAATAGCAGAAGAATATGGAGATATTATCATTTTGACAGATGAAGATCCGTATGATGAAAATCCTGCGGCAATAATCGAACAAGTTCGGGCGGGAGTCTCCGATAATTTCAAAGGAAAATGTTCAATCGTTTTAGACCGGGAAAAAGCCATCAAGAAAGCTATGCATATAGCTCGTCCGGGCGATGTAATAGTTATTACGGGTAAAGGATCAGAACCTCTTATGTGTTTATCGGGTGGGCGAAAAATACCTTGGGATGACAGAGCGATTGTCAGACGTCTTTGGTCTGAGATGAAAGCTTCTTGATCATATATGTTTCTTTTAGGGAATATCCAAATCGACGATAATATTCTCTAGTGCCGACTCCAGCAATAATGACAATTTGATCTATTTCTGAATTAAACTCTTGGGAAACTATTTGCTCGGCTTTTTCTAGAAGCTTTTTCCCCAAACCTTGATGCTGGGGTGATGAAATTGTTTTCTCACCGAGAGATAAATGTTGTCCGTAAGTGTGTATTTCTCTTACTAAAGCTGATCTGTTTAATATAGACCAGAAATGAACCGAATGGTTAATGACATGAGAAGGAATTCTAAGTCTTAATAGCGCTAATAGATTCTTCCTACCTTCATCTTCGAAAGTAAGGAAAATTTCTTTCCCTCCGGAAGATTGGTAATCTTCTCTGAAAAGAATAGGATTGAATTCATGGAGATGATCCTTAATTTCTCGGCAACGGATACATTGACAAGGCGTTCCTTCACTCTTTAATTCTTGTAGAATGATTTCTCGAAGATTAGTTGTTTTGACCGGACCGACAACGACACTGTCGGAAGGGATATCTCGGATAACTCTCTGTATCCGGCAATATCTGGGAACATTTTTCTTAATAAATTTAATTAAATCAATAAGTTCGCGATATTCATAAGGGCTATATTTTCCTTCTTGCCACCATTGATACAATGGAGCTTCAGGAAGAATGGCGGTTGGATATATTTTGAGAAAATCTGGCCGAAAATTCTCATCATCAAATAATTTGCGAGAGGCAGTTTTCTCTTGTTCGACAGTTGCTCCAGGCATATTTACCATTAAATGATATCCCACCTTAAATCCGGCATCTTTCAATAATGAAGTTGCTTTGATAATGGCTGTTAAATCGTGTCCTCGTCGATTTATTGCCAAAATGCGATTATCCAAACACTGAATCCCCAACTCTACTTTAGTAGCGCCTAGCCTGCGCATGCGCCTTATTTCCTCTGGATTTATGAAATCAGGGCGAGTTTCTAGGGTAATGCCAATAATGCGATGTTTTGCTTGAGTATTTAATTTTTGCGCACTTGATAAAGTTAAACTCTTGCGTCCATTAGCGGCCCGGAAGCATTGGTAGATAAATCTTCTTTGGTATCTTTTAGGCAGATAACTCCAGGTGCCACCAATAACAATCAGTTCTAATTTATCAGTAGGATGACCAATTTCTTCCAAAGATTTAATTCGATTAATTACCTGCCAATACGGACTATACTTATTATCGATAGCTCGCATAACAGCCGGTTCATTGCGAAGGTAGCTCTTGGGAACATTCTCTTGTTCTGGGCAATAGAGACAATGTCCGGGACAAGGATAAGGTTTTGTTAAAACTGAGATAACAGTGACGCCAGATAAAGATCTAACGCGACGAGTAACCAAAAAGCGGGCTAACCGAATTTGATGCTTAATAATTCTTTTTCTGATTAACTCATGATAGACTGAAAGTATCTGAGAATTCTTGGGAGGCGTTGAAAGATGGTTTTTCGCCTCATCTCTTTTTATCCGATCTAGCATTGGATAACTCAAATTCGGCTCAAGAGATAATCGAATAATTATTTTTTCGCATATTTTAAAAGTATTTTGATCCATATGAAGAGATTAACAGATGATGAATTGATTGAATTGAATCGACAAGGCTATAACCAGGAAAGTTATCTATTCCAATCTTCTCGCAAAACTATTTGGCCGGAGTTACAGGAATTCAAAAGATTAATTGAACCAAACAACAGAATTCTTGATCTGGGATGTGGCCATGGTAGGTTAGTGGAGTTATTCGATGATCTAAAGGTAGAATATCATGGCCTTGATCAGTCAGATGCCTTAATCCGGATTGCTAAATTGAATCATTCTTCATTTTCTTTTTGCATAGGAGATGCTCGGCATCTGCCTTATACTGATAATTATTTTGATTCAATTTGGGCAATTGCTTTATTGCACCACTTATCACCTTCAGCAACTCTAGAAACCCTTAAGGAAGCTTATAGAACACTGCGTATTAATGGTAAAATTATCATAACTGTTTGGCAACCCTATCCTTCATTTATAAAAAAGAAATATCATTTGGATCGCCAGTCTTTCTTGAAGAAATGGGGTGGAAGATCTTGGCTCTATTATCATTATTTTACACCAAATGAATTAAAAAAGTTGGTGATAAGATCAGGATTGAAGATTTTAGAAGAAGGATTTTTAAGGAAAAACAAGCGTTGTAATTATTTTATTATTGCTTATCGCGCCCCCATAGCTTAATGGACAAAGCACGGCCCTCCGGAGGCCGGGATGAAGGTTCGATTCCTTTTGGGGGTACTATTGCTTAATCTGATGCTGTTTATAAATAACACTGGAAATATGTTCTCATTTTGGTATGATATAGACGGATGGATCCCTGGCCTTCGGTCGGAATGACCGATCCGAGTTTATCTCGGGGGGATCGGTAGGGAGATATGAGGTCAAGTCCTTACCCAATAAAGGTCATCTTTATTAACTTTCCATATTTATTATGCCCCAAGAGGGTTTAGATGATAAAAAAATAATCGGTCAAATTATCCATTATTTTGACCAGATTGGCGTTGCCGTAATAGAACTAAGCAAATCCTTAAAAGTCGGCGACGAAATTAGGTTTGTGGGCGGTGAGACTGATTTCATCCAGAAAGTCGATTCCATGGAAGTCGATCATCAAAAAATCGATAGCGCGAAAGCAGGGCAAGAAATAGGCATGAAAGTCGATCAGAAAGTAAGACCAGGATATCGCGTTTATAAGATCTGAATAACGAAAATGCGCTAGAAAACAGAAGTTTTCTTAGCGCTTTTTCTTTGTTGAATTATTATGCCATCACTTAAGAGCGTTTTATTTTTTCTAACCACCCTTACGCTGGGTATAGTTTTCTTTTTAATTATCAGTGGCCGTGTTGAGTGGCGAGATGTCGGTAGTGCACTTAGCATGATTCGGCCTTGGCAATTTGTCTTACTTTTCTTGTGTACTTTAATCATAGAAGGTTTTGCGGCTTTAGCCTGGCAAGATACTTTGTCTCAAATGGGTTGCCATTTGCCATGGCGAAGACTTTGGCGGATATTAGTTGTTGGTTTTACGGTCAGCTTTTTAACCCCAGTAGCTTTCATTGGCGGAGAAGCCTTAACTCTTTATCTTCTAAAAAAAGAAAAAGATGTTTCTTGGAACAAAGGAATACATTCTCTAATTGTCCTAAAATTAGCTGATTTCATTATCCATGCCTCCTTTATCTTCTTAGGATTATTATTGTTCATGTTTGCAACAGGGTTTGCTAGTATAGAACTTATCTCCTTCTTCACGCTAATTCCAATAGGATTAAGTATAGCTCTGGTCTATTTCTTTGTTCGAGTATCGCGAGGCAAGAGTGTTATCAATCCAGTACTGAGATTATTTGGCCTATCGAAAGCTGCCTATAATAATAAATTCTTTGACTTAGAAGAAGAGGAAAATAAAATTACCAGTTTCTTTAACTTAAAAAATAGCAAAGCCAGAAGATTGTTGGGCATTACTCTTATCAAATATTTGATTTCTTGCGCGCAAGCATTCTTACTGGTCTTCTTCTTAACAGGTCATGCTTCTGTCTTATCAGCTTTATCGGTGCATGCGTTTGCAGGATTAAGCATCATGTTCCTTTTACCGGCTACCCTTGGTAGTCTAGAGCTACTACAGGTAATTGCTTTTAGTGGATTAGGATTGGGGCAAGGTGCCGCCGTAGGGTTCAGTCTAATCTGGCGAGGAATGCGTTTACTTATGTGCGCTCTCGGTGTAGGTTATTTCTTCTTGTTCACGGGTCAAATAATAAAAGGCAAGATTAAAGAACTCCTAAAGAAAATAGGAAAATACTCTTTTAGAAATTAAAAAATCCCGGCCTAATGCCGGGAATTTTATTTAACCTTTTCAATTATCTTAGCCATAACATCTGGTTTTTCTGCAGCCAATTCTGCTAACATCTTTCGATTTATTTTAATCTCTGCTTTGCTCAATTTATCAATCAGAGAAGAATAGGTTAATCCATGTTCGCGAGCTGAAGCATTTATTTTGATCTGCCAAAGCTGCCTAAAATCTCTTTTCTTGCGCCTACGATCAATATAGGCATTGACGCGAGCGTGACGATAAGCATCTTTAGCTAATGCGAATTTCGATTTTCTACCCCAAAGAAACCCCTTGGTAGCTTTTAAAATATTTCTTTTTCTGGTTGGGACGGCTTTTCCCGGTTTAACTCTAGGCATGTTTATCCCTTAATTAATTTCTTTATTTTTTTAGCCAAAGGAGCGGGAACTTCTATCCAGGAATTCTTTTTATGTTTAACTCGCTTTGACTTGGCTTGACGTAAATGATTCTGGCCGCTAGTGCGTCGCATAACTTTTCCAGTGCTGGTAATCTTAAAGCGATTAGCCAGTGATTTTCTAGTTTTAGCTTTACGGTTTTTCATTTTGAAGGATTGGGAATAATTTCGTATTGTAGGATTTTGGATTTCTGAGATGTCTGATTTTCTATCTTAATCGGATAGATAGATTCAATCATCTTCAAAAATTGATTCATCTTTTCCTCAGCTTGCGCGCGAAGGGCATTCTCTCGTCCTCGCAATTGCATCAATATTTGAATCCGATCGCCTTTCTCGAGAAATTTCTTAGCTTGATGAGCTCGAGTCTCCATGTCATGCAACGAAGTGTTGAATCTGATTTTGAGCTTCTTTGATTCGATAGAATCACTTTTCTTTCTCTCTTTCTTTTTCTGATAGAGAAACTTTCCGGCTTCTGTAATGCGACAGATGGGCATGTCAGACTTGGCAGTTATGAGAACTAAATCAAGATTTTGCTCTCGCGCCATACTCAATGCTTGATCAAGGCTATAAACACCTAATTGCTGGCCATCTTGACCGATCACTCTTATTTGATCGGTTGATTTTTGAGCCCACCTCAAGCCTTTCTCG
Organism: uncultured Candidatus Saccharibacteria bacterium; assembly: GCA_964572275.1. Taxonomy (GTDB): domain Bacteria; phylum Patescibacteriota; class Minisyncoccia; order Minisyncoccales; family UBA1441; genus CAYZEC01. The sequence continues at coordinate 13,032 of CAZNED010000003.1, read as the reverse complement.
ATAGTATTGTTGATAAAATATTGTTCGATTATGTGAAAGTTAATTTTAATTAGAGTGGAGACGGTGGGAATCGAACCCACGTCTAGAAGGACGAATACAAGTAGCTTCTACAGACTTAGCCCTTTTGCAAGAGTCTAAAAGGAACAGTTGTTCCTCTGAAACGATTCCCCCACGAATGGGGGCAAAAAACTATGAAAGCTTACTCTGAGAATATCAGGCGTAAGCGTAAGCGGGGGTTAAACCCCGAAGTGTGTTGACACTTGTACTTTGTCGAAAGTTTAATAAGGACTCGACACCTTAATCTGCACCACTTGATTCAAGCTTCTATCGAAGCCATGCGTCCCCACGTATTTATTCATCACCTTTTAAAGATCTACCTATGCGACGATTATCTTCGCGTTTTTTAATCTGCTCGCGTTTGTCGTATTTCTTTTTTCCCTTAGCTAAACCAATTTCTAGTTTAACTAAGTTCTGCTTAGTATACATTCTTAGAGGGATAAGCGTCAAGCCCTTTTCTTTCAATTTCCCGAGAAAGTATTTTAATTCTTTTTTCTTGAGTAAAAGAGAGCGCGGTCGAGTCGGATTATAATCAACTGGCTGATTAGCCGGTTGGTACGGAGAAATATGGGCTCCGGTTAAATAAAGAAGATTGTTTATATTAATGACGTAAGCTCCTCTCAAGCTAACTTGTCCCATTTTTGAGGATTTAGTTTCGGCTCCACTTAAAACTATCCCAGTTTCTAGAGTTTCTAGGATTTCGTAATCAAAAAATGCCTTTTTATTCTTTGCTATTTGCATCTTTTCAATTGTAGCATTTTTAACAGAAGAATTTCTTGACTTAATTGATCATATATATAATAGTTTGTTAGTTTAGTTCTTGTAAATTGTTTCTGATTGAGACAGGTTTTTGGATACCAAACAATTGATATCTGAAAACCCGTCTCAATCGAGAAGGGCTTATCTGAATAAACCGAGAAAGGAGGGCTTCAATGAAAACTCTCATGATGAGAGAGTGCGGGTACGAGATGGCTCTTTTGGGGTTGTCTCTCTCGTACAAACAAGATCCAGAGAAGATGGAATCGGTAGCCCGGCGTCTCTGTTTCATGGGCGATGGGCACAACAAGTTTCTTGAGTCGATCATGATCTGGTTGGACATGACCGCCCCGCGCTACTTCTGGCAGCAGTTTGACACGTATCGCGTCGGCGTGACCAAGCAGAGCGAGTCCACGATGCACACCATCACAGCGCGCTTGCTTGTTCAAGAGGATTTCGCTCACGAGATCCCGGTGGAACATCTGGCGCATCTGAACAGGCTGATCGAGCAGAGGGCATGGGATCAGGTGAAGTGGGACCTTCCGGAGTCATTCCTGCAAAGGCGAATTGTCTGCCTGAATTACATGTCACTGCAACGGATCATTCGTCAGCGCAGGAATCATCGACTGCCTGAGTGGTCGATCTTCGTCAAGGATGTGCTTGCCCTGGTAGCCCACCCAGAACTATTGGAGAAAGAAACGGAGGTCTAATGTTCGGAATCCTAAGCGACCATGAAATCAAGGCATTGTGCCGTGGCAAAAAAGGAATGCTCGTTCCTTTTGTCTCGACACAAAAAGGCCGACCGTCGTATGGGTTGAGTAGCTATGGCTATGATCTTCGCCTGGGGCACAGATTCTTGGTGCCCTTGGGCGGGATGAACGTGGTACTCGATCCCATCGATTTTCCAGAAGGGCATTTCCGGCAGATTGAAGCGACGAGCGTATTCGAGCTATCACCCAATTCACAGGTCTTGGCCGAATCAGTCGAATGCTTCGTCATGCCCGATGATGTTTGCGGTGTGTGTTGGGGTAAGAGCTCCTACGCACGCTGCGGTCTTCTGGTCAACGTAACTCCGCTTGAACCCGGGTGGCGCGGTATTCTCACGATCGAACTGGCTAACGTCTCCCCATTACCTATTCGTCTTCATGTCGGTCAAGGGATCGCTCAGGTTGTTTTCTTTCGAGGAGAACGTCCTGAGCGTACATACTCCGAGAAGGAAGCGGGTGGCGAGTACCAGAACCAACAGGGAGTTACACTTCCAAGATAAGCCTCGCCTAAGGTTGTAGCAGTATTCTGTCTACGACTAAAGGGAAAGATATCGTGCCTCCTGGACTGATAACCGAACGTCGGTTGAATCGGTTCAGGAGGCCTCTTTGTTTTTGGTAACTATCAACAAAAATGCTAAAATATGGCATTGTTATGAAGAAAACAACTATCGGGAAAATAGTCGAAAAAATAGAGAAGGCAATAAATACCCTGAATTGGCCTGAAGATGTTAATTGGCAGGTTTATGCTTCTGAAAAACAGGAATATGGTCATTATGCTACGAATGTGGCTATGGTTTTAGCTAAAAAAATAGGCAAAGATCCAATGGAAACAGCTCAGGGTTTGTGTAAAATCTTAAGCAATGATTTTGAAGTTAAAGCTGTTGCTCCGGGATTCGTTAATTTTTATCTAGACCCAGAACTGCTTTGCCGAGAATGGCAGAATATGGTTAGAGAATTGAATAAACAGATAGAATCTCCGAATCCGCAAAAGATTCAAATAGAATTTGTTTCAGCTAACCCTACCGGTCCATTGACTTTAGGCAATGGAAGAGGCGGTTTCCTGGGAGATGTTTTAGGGAATATTATGAAAAGGGTAGGGCATACGATCGTGAAAGAATATTATATTAATGATGCTGGTTATCAGGTTCAGCGCCTAGGAGAATCAGTATTAAATTACCCGGAAGCCTCTTATCAGGGTGATTATATTGAAGAATTGCGCCAATTAATAAAAGCCGATAATCCGATTGAAGCCGGACAAAAAGCAGCTGATCATATCTTAGAGACAATGATCAGACCGGATGTTGAAAAAATAGGATTAAAATTTGATGTTTGGTTTTCAGAAAGAACGCTTTATCGAGACAAGTTAGTTGAAAAAGTATTAGTGGAATTAAAAAACAAGAAACTGACTGAAGAAAAGGAGGGGGCGCTTTGGTTAAAAACGACTGAATTTGGCGATGATAAAAACAGGGTGCTTGTTAAAGCTACGGGCGAGATGACTTATTTAATGACAGATCTTGCTTATCATCGCAATAAATTCGAGAGAGGGTTTGATCTAATGATAGATATTTGGGGGGCCGATCATCAGGGCCATATTCAACCACTGATCCAGGGATTGAATGCTTTGGGGCATGAATCGAAGAAATTAAAAATATTGATCGCTCAGTGGGTCAAAGTAATAAGAGATGGGCAAGAAGTGACGATCTCTAAGCGTCGAGGAGAATATATTACTATTGCTGAATTAGTTGATGAAGTTGGGCTAGATGCCGTTCGCTATTTCTTCTTAGAAAGAAGTCTTAATTCTCATTTGAATTTTGACTTTGATCTGGCTGTTAAAAAATCAGCTGATAATCCGGTTTATTACATTCAATATGCGCATGCCAGAATCCAAAGTATTTTAACCAAACTGAATATAAATGAAGACAAAATAGACCAACAAACCGATTTTATCTTCAATCATCCAAGCGAATTGAATTTGATCGCAAGCATGCTTAATTATCCTGAAGTGATTTCAATAATTGCTGAAAATTATGAAGTTCATCAATTGCCTCAATATATTTATCGTTTAGCATCGGCATTGCATCAATTTTACAGAGATTGTCCGGTAATTGGATCTAAAGGGGAAGAGCAGCGAGCCCGTTTAGTATTATTAAAAACAGTTAAAAAAATATTGAAGGAAGCATTGTCGCTCATGGGCATCAGTGCTCCTGATAAAATGTGATGAATCAACCAAACGAAGAAAACTCAACAGTTCGTTCTGAAAAAGAGATTTTGAAATTCTGGGAATCGGAGAATATTTTCCAAAAGAGCTTAATCCAAAGAGAGGGATCCCCCTTCTTTTCTTTTTACGATGGGCCTCCCTTTGCTACGGGCCAACCCCATTATGGTAATTTGCTTCCTTCAACTATTAAAGATGTTGTTTTGCGTTATCGGACTATGAGGGGAAACTACGTTCCTCGTCGTGTTGGTTGGGATTGCCATGGTTTACCATTGGAGAATCTGGCAGAAAAAGAATTAAAACAAAAAAATAAAGCGGATATTGAAAAACTCGGGATCGATAAATTCAATGAAACTTGCAGTAGTTTGGTTTTCCGCTGCCTTCCGGAATTCGAAAGAATTCTTAAGAGAATGGGCCGCTGGGCCGATTATGAAAATTATTATGCAACAATTGACCCCCTTTATACCGAAAGCATTTGGTGGATTTTTAAATATTTGTATGACAAAGAATTAATCTATCAGGCATATCGCACCAGTCCTTATTGTCCTCGCTGTGGGACACCATTATCTAATTTTGAGTTAAATCAGCCCGGGGCTTATCGCGACATCGAAGATACATCAATTTTTGTTAAATTTCCTTTAGACGAAGATACCTTTTTATTAGTTTGGACAACAACGCCTTGGACCTTGCCGGCTAATTTTGCCTTGGCTATTAATATAGATGCCGAATACGTTAAAGTTAAGCAAGGCAAGCAATTCCTGATTTTAGCCGCAGAAAGATTATCTGTTTTGAGTGGAGAATACGAGGAAATAGAAAGATTCAAAGGCGAAACTTTACTAGGACAGAAATACGAGGCGATCTATCCTATGGAACCGAGCAATGGTCGTGATTATCAAATTGTTTCAGCTGATTTTGTTTCCATGGAAGAAGGAACCGGCTTGGTACATCTAGCCGCTTTTGGCTTGGAAGATATGGAAGTGGCAAAAGAAAAAGATTTACCTTTAAAGATAACTGTTGATTTAGAAGGTCGGGTATTAACAGGCCATAATCTGCCGGGCCAAGGAAAATTAGTCTGGGAGGCAGATGGTGATGTTTTAATTGATTTGGAGAAGAAAGGATTACTCTATCAGAAGATGAAAATCAAGCATAGTTATCCTTTCTGTTGGCGTTGCGATGAGCGTTTAATTTATTATCCGATTACAAGCTGGTATATCGCGGTTGAAAAATTCAGGGATCAACTGGTCGCTAATAATGAACAGATTAATTGGGTTCCGGGGCATTTGAAAAAGGGACGTTTCGGGAAATGGCTGGAAGGAGCTCGGGATTGGGCTGTTTCGCGTAATCGTTATTGGGGAGCACCCCTGCCAGTCTGGGTATCGGAATCCGGAGATATAAAAGTTATCGGTTCAAGAGAGGATTTAATGAACCAGAAGTTTAGCGACAATCATTATTGGCTGATGCGCCATGGTGAAGCTGAAAACAATGTCAAAAAATTACTGGTTGATAGCGAGACAGGTTATCCGCTAACTGAAACGGGCCGCAAGCAGGTGGAAGAATCAATTTCAAAATTGAAAGATTTAAAGATTGATGCCATTTGGGCTTCCCCCACTTTGCGCACAAAAGAAACAGCTGAGATCGCGGGCGAGGCGCTAAACATTAAACCTGAATTTTTTAAAGAGCTGGGTGAAAGGAAGTTCGGAGTAGCCAATGAACAAAAAGAAGAAGTGTATCGAAAGGCATTCAATTCTCCTGAAGATTATTTAACACATTCCCCAGAAGGCGGAGAGACCGGCTTGGAACTTAAGAAAAGAATTTATGATTTTATTAAGAAGCAAGATGGGCAATGTCAAAATAAAAATATTTTAATTATTAGCCATCGAGGAGTTTTACGGGCTCTTCAGTCTGCTTGCCTTGGCTTGACTGATAAAGAACATGCGGTGCGTCGGCAAGAATTAGGGTTGAACTTGAGTGAAATCAGAGAAATGAAATTCATTCCCATGCCCATAAACAATGAAGGCAGGATTGATTTCCATCGCCCCTATATCGATGAGGTGGTTTTTTATTCAGAAGACGGTAAAAAGATGAAACGCATAGAAGAGGTCTTTGATTGCTGGTATGAATCGGGAGCCATGCCTTATGCGCAGAATCATTTTCCTTTCGAGAATCGAGAAGAAACTAAGGCATCTTTTCCAGCTGATTTTATTACTGAGGCACTAGAGCAAACGAGAGGTTGGTTTTATACACTACATGTTCTAGCGACAGCTTTAACGCTAGAAGATATTGGACTGGGAAAGAATAAGCCGGCTTTTAAAAATGCTGTGGCTCATGGATTGATCTTAACGGAAACAGGTGAAAAATTATCCAAGCATTTGGCTAATTATACTCCACCGACAGAAATTCTTGATAAACATGGGGCGGATGCTTTGAGATTTTATTTCTTAAGTAGATCTTCTCTAGGTGGAAATTATGTTATCGATGAGATAAAGATCAGAGAGGTGGCTCAAAAGGTTATCAGCACTTTAGATAATTGCGTTCAGTTTTATTTAACTTATGCTCCAAAAGAAGAATCTCCGGTTCAGGAAATTGGGAGCGATAATTTATTAGATCAATGGATAATTTCTCGCATTCATAAGGTAGGCCAGGCAGTTATTAATGAAATGGATAAATATCATGTTGATAAAGCGGCTCGATTGTTTTTAGATTTGATAGACGATCTCTCAAACTGGTATGTTCGCCGATCTCGTCCCAGATTACAGAATTATGGTCCGGAAACAGATAAAGCCGCCGCTGTATTAAGAATGGTTTTACTTGAAACCAGCCGACTAATTGCACCTTTTACTCCCTTTATCGCCGAAAAATCATATCAATCATTACGTCATAAAGACCAACCGGAATCAATTCATTTAATTGATTATTTCGAAGTTAAAGAAGATTTAATCAATGAACCATTAGAAAAAGAAATGGCGCGAATTCGAGAGATAGTTCGTTTGGTTCTACAAGCACGCGCCAAAGCCGGTTATAAGGTTCGTCAACCATTGTCGGAATTACAAATTAAAGGAAAGCCGTTCGATAATCAGCAATTAGAAGAGTTAGTCATAGATGAGGTTAATGTTAAGAAAGTGCAATTTGTTGATTCTTTACCAGAATCAGAAGATTGGATTACGATTGAAGAAAATGACTTATCAGTCGCCCTATCTATCCAATTAACGCCAGAGTTGGAAGCAGAGGGATCAATAAGGGAAATAATCCGTGCCATTCAATCCATGCGTAAAGAATCTGGGTTGACTCCGCAAGATCAGATCAGTGTTTACTATCAGGGATCAGATGAATTAGCCAAATTGATTGAAGAGAATAGAGGTTCGATTGAAAAAGAAAACAGAGCTCAAAAAATTCAGCGCCTGACCAATGACGATCTGTCTGAATTTAAAAAAATTATTTTAGGCGAGAGAGAATTATATTTATCGATAGAATCTTGAAATGTTTCTCAAAGAGAAAACAGATGCTTTGATTCTTGTTCGCGAGGACCATGGAGAATCGGATCGTTTGTTAACTTTGTTAACCGATCGTTTCGGCAAAATTAAGGCCACGGCTCGAGGAGAGAGGAAACTCCTCTCAAAATTGAGGGCCGGGTTGAATCTTTTTAATTGGAGTGAGATAGAATTAATCTCGGGGCGTGGTTATCCGATAATAACATCCGCGAAGATACAATCCCCTTTTATTAACATTGGACAGGACTGGAAAAAGTTTTCAGTGGCTCAAAAAATGATGAAGGAGATTGACTCTTTAATGCCCTGGCAGATGCCCGATGAAAATGTTTGGTTGTTATCGTTGGGAGCCTTGCATGCTCTTAATCAGATGAATCGCCATTATCAGAGATTGTATTACTATTTTTTATGGACACTTCTTTCTTCGCTCGGTTATCAAATTGATCTGAATTGTTGCGCCCGATGTCGTAAAAAATTAGCAGGTAATTGTTTAATTGCTCCAGATGGTATCATTTGTGCCAAATGTGGATGCCAAGAAGATCATCAAGAAGAAATTTCTTTGAATACTATAAAAATTTTACGCTTGATTGCCCAAAAAAATAAATATTTATTGGGTCGAATCAAAACCAATGAAAATGACCAGGATAATCTCGGAAAAATAACAAACTTTTTCTTGGAATCAGTGAAACGAAAACAATCTCCGGAGAAAATTATTCTCTAAAGATCAGAGAATGTTTATATCAATGCTTATTAGGCAATATCTTCTTTTTAAGCTATAATACGGATTGATTTATTTAGTATTTCTATGTCAAAGTTTAAGAAAATCATTTTGATTTCTCTCCTTGTTGTTTTAATAATTTTATTAATAGCTATTTGGTGGTTTGGTCAGCGTAATGTCGCTTCGCGTGGCGACTTGTTCTTAGAGTTGATTGCCCCGGAAAGCATTATAGTGGGGAAGCCGATCGAATATACTTTATTAGTCAAAAATCAGGGAAAATTTACATTATCTAACGCGGAATTGTTGTTTGAATTCCCACGTTACGCTCGACCTATAAATTCAACAGATAATATCGTGAGGCAGAAGCTGGAAGATGATATTTATCCAGGACAAGAACAACAATTTGTTTTTCAAGCCAGGGTTTTTGGACAAGCTGAAGAAATTTTAACGGCAAATGCCAAGATTGATTATCAGGTACCAGGATTGAAAGTCTATTACACGGCTGAAACATCGGCAACCACGGTTATCTCTTCGGTACCATTGACTTTGGAATTAAGCTTACCTCAGGCAGTGGCTCCGAATGAAGAATTTCAATTTTCATTGAATTATTTTTCGGCGCTGGATGAGACTTTAGATAACATGGGAATTAAATTAACGGCAACGCGGGGATTTGAATTGATAGACAGCACGCCGGCAACGAATGATCCGGGAGAGTGGCAGATACCGTTTTTGGTTTCACAAGATGGCGGGCGCATCCGTTTGACAGGCCGCGTCGATGAAAGTATTCCGGAAATAGTTTTAACAGCTCAATTAGGTGTTTGGACGGATCAGGGATTTGCTCCATTAAAAAAAATCAATCGCAAGGTTGAAATTGCCGATGCTCCGATACTTTTATCTTTGCAGATAAATAACTCTTTTGATTATGTCGCTAGTCCTGGGGATTCGCTCCACTATCAAATTTATTTTAGAAACATCACAGAAAAACCGATTGAAAGTCAATTTTTAACAGTTTCCTTGAAAGGTGATTATTTTGATCTTGATACTTTAAGGGCTACTCGTGGTACTTACCAGCCCGGACATAATGTCATCCTTTGGGATTGGCGCGTGATTCCAGAATTGAGGTTCTTGGATCGTGATGAAGAAGGAGTGATTGATTTTTGGGTCAATCTCAAAGATGATTGGCCAGTTCGTAGCCTCAGTCCTCAAATTGATCTTGAAGTAGAGATTGGCTCAATTCGCCAAGTTTTCACTGCAAAAATAAATTCTCGCCTGGAATTAGTCCAAAAGGTTTATGCTGATAATGAATTCTTCGAAGATATGGGGCCGATTCCTTTCATACTCGGTGAAACCACTCGCTATACCGTATTCTGGGAATTAACTAATTATTATAATACGGTTGATGATATTTGGGCCGCGGTTATATTACCGGATGGAGTTATGTTTGCCGATGAAATCTTTCCAGATGAAGAAAAAGGAAAACTCGGTTTTCAATCCGATACCAATCGTTTGGTCTGGAATGTCGGACAATTAGAGCCTGGGCAGAAAGCGGTATTGGCTTTTCAATTGGCAGTAAATCCGCGAACTGTTCAAGCTCTAGATAATCCTTTCATTAATTCTGCCGAAGTTCAGGGTCGGGATGTTTGGACCGAACAGGTGATCTCTTTCGAAAGTCTGGAGGTTAGAGAGGTCAGCGAAATGTTAGAAGAAAGTCCATTTAATTAGCTTTTTATACCATGGCTGAAGAAGCAATGATGAAAGAAATTATTTCTTTATTAAAGAGAAGAGGATTCGTCTATCCCTCTTCCGAGATTTATGGTGGTTTCGGAGCGAGTTATGATTATGGCCCGCTTGGTTTTGAGATGGCCAATAATATTAAAAATCTCTGGCGTCACGACATGGTCCGGTGTCATGCTTCCGTTCTTGAAGTTGACGGGGCCATTATTCTTAATCCTAGAACATGGCAAGCTTCAGGCCATCTCGGAAGTGGTTTTGCCGATTCTTTAGTGGAGTGTCGTCAATGTCATCATCGCTTTAAAGCCGAAGAGATAAAACAGGAACATTGCCCTGATTGTGGCGGAGAGATTACCGAACCGAGAAGCTATAATTTGATGATGAAGACCTTTATTGGTCCGGTTGAAGATACTCATAATCAGGCTTATCTTAGACCGGAAACATGTCAGAGTATTTTTCTTGATTTCCGCTTGGTAGCCGATTCAATGAGAATGAAACTTCCTTTCGGCATAGCTCAAATCGGTAAATCTTTTCGTAACGAGATCAATCCTAAGAATTTTCTCTATCGCCAGAGAGAATTCGAGCAGATGGAGATGGAGTGGTTTACATCTGAGAGCGAAGCCGAGCAATGGTTTGAATATTGGAAAGAGAGACGTCTAAAATGGTATCTCGATCTTGGTCTTAAAAAAGAGAATATAAGATTTCGCGAGGTGCCGAAAGAAGAATTGGCTCATTATGCTCGGAGGGCTATTGATGTTGATTATAATTTTCCATTTGGTTGGCATGAGATAGAAGGAATTCATAATCGTGGCGATTTTGATTTGAGAAACCATTCTCAGCATAGCGGCAAAGATTTGACTTACCGCAATGCTGATAATACAGAATCTTTTTATCCTCATGTCATCGAAACGTCAGCGGGGGTCGGTCGCTTAATGTTTGCCTTTATCTGTGATGCCTATCAGCAAATCAGTGGAGGCCGGAGTGATGGCAGTCAACGAGATACTGAGACGATCTTGCAGCTGTCTCCGAAATTAGCTCCTGTCCAAGTAGCGGTTTTCCCCTTAATGAAGAAAGAGGAATTAGTCGGTAAAGCTAAAGAAGTTTTTGAGAAAATTAATCTTTCTTTCCGATGCCAATACGATGAGACCGGTTCGATCGGTCGGCGCTACCGCCGTCACGATGAAATAGGAACTCCTTTGGCGATCACAATCGATTTTGACAGTTTGAAACAGAATGATGTTACGATCAGGGATCGCGTGACAATGAATCAGGTGCGAGTGAGTATTGATAGATTAGATGAATCGATTAAAGAATTATTAGTTGGTAACATTAAATAATGAAAGTTTATAATCAAAAATTAAAAAACGGATTGAGAATAATTACAGTTCCTCAAGCAGGAGCCAAATCGGCGGTCCTGTTTGTTTTTGCCGGAGTGGGTTCTGGCTATGAGCCAGAAGAAACAGCAGGAATTTCTCATTTTTTAGAACATTTAATGTTTAAGGGAACGCCAAAACGTCCCACCCCTTTGTTAATTTCGGAAACGATAGATTCTATCGGCGGATCCATGAATGCTTTTACCGGTCGAGAGCATACCGGTTATTATGCCAAAGTTAATGCCCGTCATTTTGATTTAGCTTTGGATTGGCTCAGTGATATTTATTTGAATGCTAATTTGACTGATTCGGATATTAAGCGCGAGAAGAAAGTCATTCTTGAAGAACTGAATATGTATCTGGATATGCCAATGCACTACGTTGATGAACTTTGGTATCAACTGCTTTACGGGAAGCATCCATTAGGGCGCAATATTATTGGGACGCGAGCGGCTATTCGATCGATGAATCAAAAACACCTTAAAGATTATCGCTCCAAACATTATCATGCTGGCAATACAGTGATTGTTTTATCGGGACGAGTCAGTCCTTCATCAGAGTTAACTAGAAAAATAAGCAAAGCTTTCGGATCTATTGAGTCGAATCGAACCAAAATAAACATGCCCGCATTATCAGAGAAGCAAAGTCATCCCGGCATATTAGTTCAATACAAAAAAACAGATCAGACTCATTTTTGCTTAGGGGCGAGAGGTTATTCTTTGCAACAATCTGAGAGATTCCCTCAAGCTATTTTAGCTACCATATTAGGCGGGAATATGAGCTCTCGTTTATTCTCTTTGATCAGAGAGCAGAATAGTCTAGCTTATTACATCAGAACATCGGCTGATACCATGAAGGATACCGGCTTTATTGTCACTCAAGCGGGCGTTGATAACGACCGCATACAACAGGCAATCGCTATGGTCTTATCGGAATACAAACGCATCAAGGATGAATCAGTTCCGGCCGAAGAGTTACGCAAAGCTAAAGAATATTTGAAAGGTATTCTTTGGCTCTCAATCGAAAGCCCTGAAAATCTGGCCGGTTACTATGCTCAATTCGAAATATTAGGGTTAAAACCGATTTCACCGGATGAAGTTTGCCGACAATTGGACAAAGTTGGCGCTGAGGATATCCGAAAATTAGCTAAGAAGATTTTCAGAAACGAAAGTCTTAATTTGGCTTTAATCGGACCGAGCCGATCTTCTCAGTTTAAAAAAATATTAAAAATAGCGTAAAATAAAATAGTAATTATTTTATAATCCAATATGGAGAATGCCACTTATACATTAGATCTTTCATGGAAAGCGATCATCAGGACGATATTCGCGGTGGGAGCCGTTTTTCTGTTGTTAATACTAAGAGATATTTTGGTTAGTCTGCTTTTCGCTTTCGTTTTGGCCATTTTGCTTAAATCAGCCATTGTCTTCTTTTACAGAATGCGTGTTCCTTATTGGCTGTCAGCGGTGATTACTTATCTGTTGGTTTTTGGATTAATAGGATTAATGCTTTATTTAAGCGCTCCATTGTTATTTACTGAAATCAAGAATTTGGCCGTATCATTGCCGGATTATCTTGAAGATATTTCACCTTTATTGGCGGCTATCGGTTTAGAGATGGAAGCAGTGGGAACATGGGTCCAAGAGGCATTAGTCCCTCAGGCTCCTAGCGGGATCGTTCAGGCACTCGGTTCAGTTATGGGAGGATTGACAACGACATTCTTCGTTTTCCTTATGGCTTTGTTTATTTCTCTGGAGCGCAAAGGAGTAGAGTCGGTTATTGTGTTTTTAACGCCGAATAAATATCAAAATCGCGTATTGAAAGCCTGGACACGCAGTCGCCGTCAAGTTACATATTGGTTCGGATCGAGAATCATTTGTTCTCTATTTGTTATGGCCGCCTATTTCTTGACCTATCAATTATTTGGTCT